>NZ_JROX01000166.1:0-41710 GCF_000800955.1 Kocuria sp. ZOR0020 | reverse complement strand
CGTCGTCGTGAATGTGGAAGCCACGGAAGTGGCGGCGGACGTCCACCAGAACTTGATCGGTGACTGCTTGGCCGGACAGGGAGGTGCCGCCGGAGCGCAGGGTCAGGCCGGCGCCGTGGCGCTCCAAGATCCGCAGGAGTGAGCCGACCTGCGCGGCGCTGTGCGGGCGGACCAGGGCGCGAGGATGCAGGAGGTAGTGGGAGGCGTCGTGTGCGGCCGTGACCCGCTCCAGCTCGGAGGCGACGGTCTCCCCGGGCCAGGCGCGCAACTGCTCCAGCAGGGGGTCCTGAGCCTGGCGGGCAACGCTGTGGGGCCGGATCTGGGTCTGGGTGGGCGTGGAACGGCGGTTGTGCGAGGGCA
This sequence comes from Kocuria sp. ZOR0020, assembly GCF_000800955.1. Classification (NCBI taxonomy): domain Bacteria; kingdom Bacillati; phylum Actinomycetota; class Actinomycetes; order Micrococcales; family Micrococcaceae; genus Kocuria; species Kocuria sp. ZOR0020. The sequence continues at coordinate 41,350 of NZ_JROX01000166.1, read as the reverse complement.
CAGTCATGCGGGGCCTCCTTGATCCGCGGGTCCCACAAGTATCGCAGCTTTCCGCGTGCTACTCCTTCCCCTACCCGCCGAGTAGGCCGTTTGATCGCTGCTGAGTGTGTCAGGGGCGATCAAACGGCCTACTCGGCGGGTAGGGGAGGGAGCAATTCGGCGGAGGGGGAGGGGGTGCCTGGGCGGAGGGGGCGACAGCCTAACCGCCCGAACGTGACGAAAATCCTGACCCCATCCACGGTCAACTTTTGCCGTGACTGACCGCCACGGGCGACCATAGTTCAATGCACTCCACACCTTCCGGACGTCTGTCCTCCACGTCCGCTCAGTCTGAGCCTGAGCAGCCAACGGACCTCAACAACACGATTGCCGTGGTGGAGGCCGCCAAGGTGGGGGCACTGGAGCATCTTGAGGCTCTGGTGGACGCCGGGACGGTGGAAGAAGCTGAGGCATTGAGCTTCATCCAGCGCTTTGACATCCACTACCCCGCGCTGATTGACCTGGTGCGCCGCACCTACGGTTCCGGCGAGCACGTGACCTCCGTGATGGTGGCGTTGGGCAAGTCTCTGGCAACGTCCTGGGGTACCCGGGCTGCTGACCTGCGGGAGCTGGATGAGCGCCGCAGTTCCGATCCTGACTGGTTCCTGTCCCGCCACCAGCTGGGCGGGGTCTGCTACGTGGACCGCTGGGCCGGGGACCTGGCCGGCTTGCGGGACCGCATCCCCTACATGGAGGAGCTTGGGCTCACCTACCTGCACCTCATGCCGGCCTTTGCCGTGCCTGAGGGCAACAACGACGGCGGCTACGCGGTCTCCTCCTACCGGGAGATCGATCCGCGGCTGGGAACCATGCAGGAGCTGGCCGGAATCTCCCGTGACCTGCGTGAACGTGGCATCAGCCTGGTGGTGGATTTTGTGCTCAACCACACCGCCAATGACCATGAATGGGCCAAGGCGGCTCGCGCCGGGGATCCCAAGTTCCAGCAGTACTACTGGATCTACCCGGACCGCACCATGCCGGATGCCTTTGAGCAGACCACTCGGGAGATCTTCCCGGATGACCACGCCGGCTCCTTCACCCCGGTGGCACCGGGGGACCCCCGCTGGGTGTGGACCACGTTCCACGATTTCCAGTGGGATCTGAACTGGACCAACCCTGAGGTCCTGGCCGCCATGGCGGGGGAGATGCTGTTCCTGGCCAACCAGGGTGCTGAAGTGCTGCGCTTTGATGCCGTGGCCTTCTTGTGGAAGGAACTCGGAACCTCCTGTGAGTCCTTGCCGCAGGCCCACTGGATTGTTCAGATGCTCAACCGGGTGTGCCGCATTGCCGCACCGGCCACGATCTTCAAGTCCGAGGCGATTGTGCACCCGGACGAGGTGGTCCAGTACATCCACCCGGACGAGTGCCAGATCTCCTACAACCCGTTGCAGATGGCTCTGACCTGGGAGACCCTGGCCACGCGCAACGGTGTGCTGCTCAATGACGCCATCAGCGAGCGCCACGGTCTGCCGGCCGGCACCGCGTGGGTGAACTACGTGCGCAGTCACGATGACATCGGCTGGACCTTCTCCGATGAGGACGCCTCACGCCGCGGGATCGACGGGTACCACCACCGCCGGTTCCTCAACGACTTTTACACGGGCCGGTTCCCGGACTCGTTCGCCGACGGCGTGGCCTTCCAGTACAACCCCAAGACCGGGGATGCGCGGGTGTGTGGCACCACCGCTTCCTTGGCGGGCACCACCACGGATCATCCCGACGACGGCGTCAACCGTGTTCTGCTGGCTCATGCCATCGCCATGTCCACGGGTGGGTTGCCTCTGCTGTATCTGGGCGATGAGCTGGCGCAGACCAACGACCCCGACTGGCACTTGGACCCGGCCAACGGCAATGACTCCCGGTGGGCCCACCGCCCGCGATTCCCGGAACGGGGTTTCCGGGACCGGGAGGACACCTCCACCGTGGCGGGCCGGGTGTTCCAGGGGCTCAAGCACATGCTGGCCGTGCGTCACCAGACCACGGAGTTCGACGGCGCTGATCTGATCGGCTTTGAGCCCAACAACCAGCACCTGGTGGCCTACCAGCGCCCGGGGCTGGACCCGGAGGGTTGGCCCAGCACTGTGCTGTGCCTGGCCAACGTGGATGACCACCCGCACCGGGTGGAGGCCTCCACACTCTCCGGTTTTGAACGGGATGCCACCTCCCTGCTGGATGACCGCATTGTGGATCTGGCGCTGGGGGTTGTCCTGCAGCCGCACTCGACGGTGTGGCTGCGCGTCTACAGCAAGTGAAGCTCAGCAGAGCCTGGGTTCGGACTCCCAGGCGTGGGTGATCAGCTCAACCAGTACGTGACCGTCGACGTCGTGAAGTTGGTTGACGTAGATGCAGCTGACTGCTGTGCGGTGCTTGCCCAGGCGCTCCAGAAGCTCGGCTGAGCGTGGGTGGTTCTGCAGCCCGTAGAGGCTGATGGAGGCCTTGCGGGGGCTGAAACCGATGCGAAACGTGTCCCCTTCCCGGCCTGTGGCGTAGCGGTAGTGGACCTGCCCGTAACCGATCATGGAGGGCCCCCACATGGTGGGTTGCTCGCCCGTGGCCTCAGTGAACAGTTCCAGCAGCTCCAGGCCTTGTTCCACGCGACGGGGCCAGGGCAGGGAACGGAGGAAGTCGGCGGGTTCCACGGAGGTGGGGTGGGTTTTCAGATCCGCCGCTCCCGTACCGGTGTGCCCGTCAGTGACTTCGGCTGAATGGTCAGTGACGACGGCGCAGCGGCCGTTGGCTTCCGGTGCATCCGCCATGGACAACCCGCGCTCCGCCAGGGCTGCCTGCAGGCGCTCCAGGCCGCGGGCCCCCACCCCGTGCAGGGCCAAGAGCTCCCCGTACGGCACGCCGTCGAGGTCCTCCAGGCTGGTGTGACCTGCTTGCCTCAGTGCGCGACGCGCTGGAATGCCCACTCCGGGGACGTCCTCAAGAGATGTGCTCATGGTGGGCAGCTTACGGCGGCAAGCCGTGGCACCCGTGAGGTGCGCAAAGGGCACTCGCGCAAAGATGGGGACGGTCCACGCCAGTGCATACCGGTCACCTGGGTGGACACCGGTCAGTCATCAGGAGGTTGTACTTGTCCACCAGCAGCGGCTGCGGGTGCTCCCGCGCCACCCCGGATGCTTCCGGCAACCTGGCCCTGGATTTGGAGGCGCGGTTCAACTGCGTGAGCAAGGTTCCGCTGTTCCGGGACCTGCCGATCCAGGAGCGGCGCAGCATAGCCTCCCGGATCACGGCACGCGTGGTGTCCCGGGGTGAGGTGGTCCAGGCCCAAGGTGCCATGCCCGCTCTGCAGATTGTTCATGCGGGGCAGGTCAAGCAGGTGCGTCTGGCACCAGACGGTTCGCAGCGGCTGCTGCGGATCCTGGGCCCCGGGGAATTCATGGGGGAGCACTCGGTGCTCACCGGTTCTCCCGCCCCACGTATGGCCACGGCTCTCACGGACGTGCAGGTGTGCGTGCTCTCCCGGTTGGACGTTCAGCAGTGGTTGGACCAACGTCCGCAGATGGCCGTGAACATGCTGCAGGCGGTCACCCGGCGACTGGAGGAAACGGAAGCCCAGCTGGCTTCACTGGCGGATCGCACCGTGACCCAGCGCCTTGGCGACTACCTTCTGAGCGCCTCGGACGGGTTGGTGGGGTACCCGTTCGAGCTGCCTGTCAGCAAGAAGGACTTGGCCAGTCTGATCGGCACCACCCCTGAAACTCTGTCTCGCCGCCTGCGCAGCCTCTCCGACCGGGGAGCCCTGGCACTGGGCAGCGGCCGACACATCACCATCCTGGACCAAGAGCTCCTGGCCGCCGACTGAGCCAGGGCATCCCGGCGGAAGCGGGCCTTCCCCTGGCCGTGTCTGCGTTGTGCGGCTGGCTCGCGCTAGCTCCGTGAGCCTGACTCGTGCTGCCCTGTGAGCTTGGATCATCGACTGCTTCAGGTGACGTGTCTGCGCCCGCGCCCCTCACATCCCCAAGAACTCCTTCCAGCGGGGCAGTTCCCGCTGGGCCTGGAGGTAACCGGCGGCGTAAGCGGCTTGCAGCCGAGCCACCCGCCGTTCCCCGTTGGAGACCGGCATGTTCTCCGGGGTGAACACCATGGCCTGCCCGGAGTCCTGGAGGTCGTACAGCTCTTCCCGGGTCCGGTTGTAGTTGGCCGGGCGGGCGTCCAGGGCCTCCACCACCGCCGGGTGGTCACGGAACTGCCGCCGGTAGATGGATGCAAAGCGCTCGGGCTGTTTGATGTAGCTGCGTTCACGAGTCAGGATGACCAGGAACTTGGTGTACCCATCCGCGCGTGCGGCGTCGATGGCAATGCCACCCGTTGGCCCCAGTGCACCGTCCACCCACACCGACCCCCGGTAGTTCACCGGCGGCATCAGCACGGGCATGGACGACGACGCCCGGACCTGCACCATCAGGTCCTGCTGTGAACCCAGGTCCTGGCGGGAGAAGTACACGTGTTCACCGGTGGAGGCGTTGAAGGCCCCGATCTTGTAGCGGGCGGGGTTGCGCGTGAATTGGCTGTAGTTGAAGGGCAGAGAGGCATCCGGAAGCCCGGACTTCTCGTAGATGTACTCCGCGTTGAACAACCCCTGGCCCCGGGCAAAAGTCCGTAAGTTGCCGAACTGGGGGTCCTGGGCGAACTCCACGAACGTTCGCCTGGCCCGTGGGGCATCCCGGGCGATGTAATTACAGGTGTGACTGGACCCGGCGGAGATACCGCCCACCCAGTCGAAATGGATCCCGGCTCCCAGCAACGTGGTCACAGCACCTGCCGTGTAACTGCCACGCATGCCGCCGCCCTCAAAGATCAGGGCCGTGTCCGTGACGTTGCTTGTCAACGCAGTCGTCTCTGCTGCGTCATCAGTGGAGTTTGTGCCGGGTGCACCGGGGTAACCCAGGTTGGCGCCGTCGTCGTCGGTGGCGGAGAACTGGTCCGGACCATCAGCCATGGGTGGTAGCTCCTCTGTCGCGCGCAGGTCTGTGTGGGGGATTCGAGCCTATCCGTCAGGCCAGAACTTCCATGTGCAGCTGGTAACGATCCGCCCGATACACGGAGATCGAGTACTCCACGGCCCGTTCCGCCAGCGCCGGATCGGTGTCCGGCATGGTGCCCGTGGTGAAGGAACGCCGGTGGAAGACCAGAACGGGGGTGCCGGGGTCTATGCCCAGCAGCGCGGCGTCCTGGGGTGTGGCCGCCTGGGCCTGCACGGTTTGTTCGGCGCGGGTCACGGGGGCTCCGGCGCGGGCGAGCATTCCGTAGAGGGAGCTTTCCCAGTCCGCGTCCAGGGGCAAGAGATCCAGTGGAACCCAGCTGTCGTCCACGCTGACCGGAACACCGTCCCCCAGGCGCAGGCGGCGGATCCGCAAGGCCTGGGACCGGCCAAGATGTTGGGCCGCCGCATCCGGCGCGGGCTGCCCGCCCACCGTGTCCACGGCTGTGGTGGGCCTGAGCCCGGCTGCCTGCATGTCCTCGTGAAAGGACGCCAGGTGCAGGCGCGAGCGAGCCATGCCGTGGGTCACAAAGGTGCCCCGCCCGTGTTCCCGGACCAACAAACCGTCTGCCACCAACTGCGCGATGGCGTGGCGAACCGTGATCCGGGAGACTCCGAACTGCTCCACCAGGCGGCGCTCGCCGGGAAGCCGGTCACCGACTTTCAGGTCATCCCGGATCATCTGTGCCAGGGCATCACGCAGTTGGGCGTGCTTGGACCCGATCTGGGAACTCACCCGGATCCTTCACCCGATGATCTGGAACAAGGCATCTGCGGAGGCCACCAGTCCGTGGACGGGCTGGGTGATCTGAGTGGCATCGCCGTCCATGAGCACCACGGGGCTGATCAGGTCATAGCCCTGCTCGCGCACGAATCCTGCATTCACCCGCAACAGTTCCTGGCCGGCGATGACCGTTTGCTTCTTTTCCACCAGGACCTCAAAGCCTTCACCCTTGAGCTGGACGGTGTCGATCCCCACGTGGACCAACACCCCCTGCCCGGATTCACTCACCAGGGCGACTGCGTGCGGCATGGCCTTCATGATCGTCCCGGCAACGGGTGCGACGACCACCAGTTGCCCCGCCGCGTCGTCGGGAATCACGGCGATCCCGGGACCCAGCATGCCCTGGGCAAACACCGGATCCGGGACTTCGCTCAACGGCACGGCCGCCCCGGCGAACGGGGCAAGAACGGGCGTGGTCACAAGAGGTCCTGGATGTCTTCGGCCAGGTTCTCTGCCTCCGGGCCCACCACCACCTGGACCACGGTGCCCGCCACCATCACGCCGTGTGCACCGAGTGCTTTGAGGGCCGCCTGATCCACCAGCGAGCTGTCTGCCACTTCAGTGCGCAGCCGCGTGATGCATCCTTCAATGTCTTCCACGTTCTGTGCCCCACCCAGGGCGGCCAGGATCTCTTCAGGCTTGGACATGGCTCCTCCTTGCATCCTCAGCCGGGGGTTTCTTGAGTTGTTTCCCAGGCTATTGACAGCTTCTCATGTGGTCAGTCAAAGTGACCACCAACACTGGTTATGACCAGTAATCATCACTGTACGGGAGAGCGAGAGGGCGGGTCCATGCCACTGCTAGGGATCCTGGGCGCCAGCGCCCACCAGAAGGCCGAGGGCAAGGAGCCCTCCAAGGCACTACAGGTTCTGCAGCGGTTGGGGCGCAGCCTCATGCTGCCCATTGCCAGCCTGCCGGCGGCGGCTCTGCTGATGCGTTTGGGGCAGGACGATCTCCTGGGCCGCTTTGACGGTCTGCACACCGTGGCCGCAGTGATCGGTGCGGCCGGAAGCGCCTTGTTCGACAACCTGGGCCTGCTGTTTGCCGTGGGCATCGCTTTCGGCTTTGCCAGGAAGGGCGATGGCTCCACCGCGTTGGCGGCCGTGGTGGGTTACGTGGTGCTGTTGGCGGTCTTTGATGCCATGGCGCCCGTGGTGTTGCCCGAGGGCCCCGACGGCGAACCACCGGTGATCAACTACGGGGTGTTGGCCGGCATCATCATCGGTCTGGTGACCGCCAAGCTCTGGGAGCGGTTCCACCGGACCAAGCTGCCGGACTGGCTGGGCTTCTTTGGCGGGCGCCGCCTGGTGCCCATGATGGTGGCTGTTGTTGCGGTGATCCTGGGTGTGCTGATGGCTTTCCCCTACCCGCTGTTTGCCTCCGGACTGTTGTGGACCGGTGAAACCGTGGCGGACAACGCCGTGTTGGGTGGTGGCCTTTTCGGGTTCGTCAACCGTCTGTTGTTGCCCCTGGGTCTGCACCACCTGTGGAACTTCTTCCCGTGGTTCCAGTTGGGAACTTTTGAGGGCGCACACGGTGACATCGCCCGGTTCTTTGCCGGTGACCCAGCGGCGGGAATCTTCACCACGGGCTTCTTCCCCATCATGATGTTCGCCCTGCCCGCCGCAGCCCTGGCCATCACGCACGAGGCCCGCCCGGAGAACCGCAAGGCCGTGGGTGGTGTGATGTTCTCCGTGGCGCTGACCGCCTTTGTCACCGGCATCACCGAGCCCCTGGAGTTCGCCTTCATGTTCGTGGCCTGGCCGCTCTACCTGGTCCACGCCGTCCTCACCGGTACCTCCCTGGCACTGGTCAACGCCCTGGACATCCACATGGGATTCGGCTTCTCTGCCGGTGCCATCGACTACGTTCTGAACTTCGGTCTGGGGCAGCGGGCCTGGATGCTGATCCCGATCGGCCTGATGTACGCGGTGATCTACTACCTGATCTTCCGCGTGGTGATCCGGTTCTGGAACCTGCGCACCCCGGGCCGTGAGGCCGAGGGAGACACCTCCATGGCCACGGACTCCGAACTGCAGAAGGGCCAGGCCAAGCGCCAGGTCAGCACGTCGGATGCAGAGCATGACGGCGTATCCGGCAGTTCCCAGCAAGCGACAGCGGCAGAAGCAGCGGGTGTTGCAGGAGCCGGTGCTGGAGCCGCAGGTGTCACGGTAACCGATGTGACCACAGGTTCGGGTGACTCCTCCGGGGAGCCCCGCAGCCAGGATCCGGACCTCGGTACGGGTCTCAACGCTGAAGGGCAGTTGTGATCCGTGGAGATCGTGATTGTTGAAACCCAGCAGCAGGCCGGGGAGTTGGTGGCTGAGGCCGTCGTCGCCCTGGTGGAGCGCAAGGCGAACCCGGTGCTGGGTGTGGCCACCGGCTCCAGCCCCGGTGCGGTGTACCGGGAGCTGGGGCGGCGGGTGGCCCAGGGGCGGCTCAGTCTCAAGGACACGCAGGCGTTCATGCTCGACGAATACGTGGGGCTGCCCGCCGATCACCCGCAGCGGTACCGGACGGTGATCGACCGCGAGTTCGTGCAGCCCACGGACATTGATCCCGCCAATGTTCACGGGCCGGACGGTTCTGCGCAGGAGATCGAGCAGGCCTGCGCAGACTACGAGCGGGCGATCACCAACGCGGGTGGCATCGACCTGCAGATCTTGGGAATCGGCACGGACGGTCACATTGCCTTCAACGAACCCGGTTCCTCCCTGGGCTCCCGGACCCGCCTGAAAACACTGACCAGACAGACACGGGAGGACAACGCCCGGTTCTTTGACGACGACGTCGCCTCCGTCCCCAAGCACTGCCTCACTCAGGGCGTGGCCACCATCATGGAGGCCCGGCACGTGGTGTTGCTGGCCTTTGGGCAGTCCAAAGTAGAGGCGATTCACCACATGGTGGAGGGCTCTGTTTCTGCCATGTGGCCGGCCACGGCCTTGCAGTTCCACCCGCACGTGACCGTGGTGTTGGATGAATCGGCGGCTTCTCGGTTGCAGTTGGCCTCCTACGCCCGGCAGGCCTGGGAGGCCAAGCCGGACTGGCAGGGGTTGTGAGGGTGGGGGATGCGGCGGTGGTGGGTCTGATTCTGCAGGCCGATCAGGTGGTCTTTCGTGATGGCCCGGCCTGCCCGGGCTGGGTGCGGGTGAGCGGAGAGGCAATCGTTGATGCCGGCACCGGTCCGGTCCCGGATGATGCAGGCGCCGCCCAGATCCGGCACCTGGGAGAGGTGACGCTGGCACCGGGTTTTGTGGACATGCACGTGCACGGCGGTGGCGGGGCAGCCTTCACGGAGGGCACTGAGGCCGCCCGTGTTGCTCGCGCCGCCCATCTGGCGCATGGGACCACCACGATGGTGGCCTCCCTGGTGTCTGACACCATCGAACAGTTGGAACACCAGGTGGCGGAGCTTGCGGGACTTGCAGAGACCGGGGAGCTGGCGGGCATCCATCTGGAGGGGCCGTGGCTTTCGGAAGTGCGCTGCGGGGCCCATGACCCCGGGCTGCTCCGGGACCCTCTGTTGGCAGATGTGAACCGTCTGCTGGATGCCGGACGCGGCCACGTCCGCATGGTCACGCTGGCGCCTGAACGCGCCGGGGCGTTGGAGGCCATCCGGACGCTGTGTGACCGCGGGGTGCTGGCTGCCGTTGGCCACACGGATGCCACTGACTCGCAGACCCGGGCCGCACTGGATGCAGGCGCTCGCGTGGCCACTCACCTGTTCAACACCATGCCCTCGCTGCACCACCGAGAGCCAGGCCCCATCCCACAACTGCTGGCCGATCCCCACGTGACCGTGGAGCTCATTGCCGACGGCGTTCACGTCCACCCGTCCGTGCTGCGCATGGCTGTCTGCGCAGCACGTGGTCGGTTCGCGCTGATCACTGACGCCATGGCTGCAGCCGGTCATCCGGACGGTTCCTACCGTCTGGGTCCGTTGGATGTGGACGTGGTGGACGGTGTGGCGCGGATCCGGGACACCGGCGCCATTGCGGGTTCCACCTTGACCCTGGACCAGGCTGTGCGCTTTGCGGTCACTCAGGCGCAGATTCCGCTGGAAGTGGCCGTGCGGGCGGCGTCGTCGACCCCGGCCAGGGCGCTGGGGCGAGCGGACATCGGAAGGATCGCGCGGGGGACGCGGGCAGATCTTGTGGTGCTGGATGAGAAGTTGTCCGTGCAAGCAGTGCTACACGGGGGCCGTTGGGTGGAATGATCGTGGGTATGTCTGACCTGCCTACATCCGCTGCACCTGCCCAGAACTCGCCGGTATCCGCCCAGGCCCCCTCCGCGGTCTCCTTTCCCGTGGCCGACCGCTACGCGGGTGTCACCACCACTGCGGTGCGCGACCTGCTGGACGTTCTGTCCCAGGGCAACATCATTTCCTTTGCGGGTGGGGCGCCGGCAGCAGAATTTTTTGCCGCGGATGACATCCGGGCCAGCTTTGACTGGGTGTTCGCCAACCGCCCGGCCAAGGCGCTGCAGTACTCCTCCACGCCCGGTGAGCCCGAGTTGCGTGAGCAGGCGGCCCGGCGTGTGTCACGGTCCATCCCCACCACCGCCGATCAGATCCAGGTGACTACGGGGTCCCAAGAGGCCATTTACCTGGTGGGCAACGCCATGATCAACCCGGGCGACGTCGTGCTGGTGGAGCGGCCCACGTACTTGGCGGCTGTCCAGGCCTTTGCCTCCTCCGGTGCCCGGATGATCGGCATCCCTTCTGACGACGACGGCGCCCGCCCCGACGCCCTGGAAGATCTCATTCGGGAGCACAACCCCAAGTTCGTCTATCTGATCCCCACGTTCCAGAACCCGTCCGGGGTGTGCATGCAGGCAGGGCGACGCAAGGAAATCGCGGAGGTGCTGCTGCGCACCGGCACGCCGTTGGTGGAGGACGACCCCTACGGTGAGCTGCGGTTCTCCGGTGAGTTCATCCCGCAGATCTCCGCCTTGCCGGGCATGGCGCACCAGAGCCTGCTGCTGAACTCGATTTCCAAGGTCATGGCACCGGGTATTCGAGTGGGGTGGATCCGCGGTGAGGGCCCCATCATGAACACCATCTCCATTGCCAAGGAAGCAATCGGGCTGCATTCCTCCGTGGTGGATCAGCTGGCGGTGGCCCGGTACCTGGAGGCATACGACGTCGACGCCCACATCCGCACCGTGGTGGAGGTCTACAAGCAACGGCGTGACGGGATGCGCCGGGAGTTGCTGGAGATGGTGCCAGAAGGTGCCACGGTCACCTCACCGGATGGAGGCATGTTCCTGTGGGCGGCACTGGGTAACGGGATCGACACCACAGCACTGCTGCCGATTGCCGTGCAGGAAGGGGTGGCCTTTGTCCCCGGGGAGTCGTTCTTTGCCCACGATCCGGACCGCTCCACAATGCGCCTGTCCTACGTGACCAACCCGCCGGAGGTCATCAGCGAAGGCCTGCACAGGTTGGGCCGGGCACTGGAACGCTGGCACGGGTGAGCCTGGTGTCATGTTCATGATGCGAGACCTGGGGGTGCCGGGTGCCTGCCAGCTCAGCCGCGGCTGGCAGTTCGGCTCGAGCGACCGGTGCAGCCATGAGCGCTGACAAGCTGCTGCACCGGCACTGGGGCTTGATCCTGCTGGTCGGCCTGGGAGGCGCGGTGGGTGCCGGGGTGCGCCTGCTGGTTGTTGAAGGCTTGTCCTTCTGGGTAGGGGCAGGTGCTGTGGCCACCGTTCTAGTCAACATTGCGGGAGCCTTTGGACTCGGTTGGCTGCTGCAGGCCTTGGTCAAGGCAGGGCGCCATGCCGGGCACCAGGTAAGACTCCAAGAAGGGCGCCAGGCCGGACTTGCGACTGGATTGCGCGAAAGGCACCCAGCCGGGCCGGAGGCAGGATTCCACGGAGAGCGCCAAGCAGTGCTTCAGGCCGGGCCGGAGGGCACCAAACGACGTCTGTTGCGGCTGGGTCTGGGAACCGGTTTTTTTGGCGGGTTCACCACGTACTCGGGGTTCGCGCTGGACACGGTCACGCTGGCGGGACTCTCCCCTTCGCTGACCAGTGGTGCCACCGCCGGAACGGCTGCGGGTCTGGGATCTTTGGGGCCGGTCTTGTCGGTTGCGCTGTACCTGGCCGCCAGCCTGATTGGTGGTCTGGCGGCTGCACTCTTGGGCATGGCAGTGGGTGCGGCCGTGGGGCGTCGTGGTTCTGGAGACTCGCTCAAGTCTGCTGATGCCCGCCGTTCTGCGGGGCCAATGGAGTCTGTAGATCCGTTGGGCTCTGTTGACCCGTTGGGCTCCGGTGACCCGGCCAGGTCTGTTCATGCAGACAGGCCCGTTGATCCCCGCGTGGCTGTTGATCCGACCAGGGGGGATGCGTGATGGTCACCGCAGGTCAGGTGTTGCCGTGGATGCTGCTGGCTGCCGCCGCCGGTGGGTTGGGTGCTGCAGCCCGGTTCCTGATGGACGGCGAGATTCGACTCCGGTGGCGTGGTGCGCTGCCGTTGTCCACCCTGGTCATCAACGTGGCGGGCTCATTGCTGCTGGGTCTGACCTGCGGATTGGTGGGCACTTTACCCACGCCGTCCCTGGTGGCCCTGGTCTCCGAGACGACGACGCCGACCGCAGCCATCTCGAGTGACCCCTGGACGTTGGGGGTCGCGCTGGCCACGGTGGGGTTCTGTGGCGGTTTCACCACGTTCTCCACGGCCATGTTTGAAGTGACCCAGCTGCTGCTCAATCGCCGCACCTGGATGGCCGTGGGCTACTGGGTAGGGTCGGCAGTGGCCGCGGTGATCGCGGTGGTGCTGGGCATGATGTCGGGCGCGCAGCTTTAAGCCATCCAAGCTCTGTGCTTGGATGGCATCGGAAGCATTCGCCCATGTGAAAGGACTCTTGTGTCGTTCTCCGGGGATGCCAAGACATCATCGAGTTGCCCAGTGATCGCATGGTCCTGGGTTCTGAGTGCCGCTGCGGTCCTCATGGCGGTGATCTCGGCCGCAGGCATGATCACCACCCAGGCGGCAGCTACCGAATCCACCGTGACTGATGCCGCACAGGCAGGTCAGCTGGCTCCGTTCTTTGCTGTGGGCGCGTCATTCCTGGGCCTGGGATTGGTGGTGATCGGCATGATTGTCACCAGTGTGGCGGCCGGAGGTGCTCAAAGTCGCGGGCGGAAGGGCTTGGTGAAGCGCTCGCTGATCATCATGGGCCTGGGACTGAGTGCCTCCTTCTGCGCCTGGGTGCTCACCCTGCTGGTGTGGGGATTCCTGCGGTGAGACCGTGGGGCGTTCGGTCACAGCCTCTTGTTGGCCAGCACCGGGATCGACTCCCTGATCTTGGCGACCCGCTCCACGTCCAGTTCCACGGTGCGCTGGCCGGGCGCGCCGTCCATTCGCAGCTCATCCACACCGTTGGGCCCCACCACCGCGCTGTGCCCCACCCCCAGTGGGGTCTTGGTGGCCTCGCCCTCTTTGTCCAACTCGCGCACCGCTTGACCGCAGGCCACCACGTACGACGTCGAATCCAGCGCCCGGGCCCGCGTCAACAAGTCCCACTGCTCGGCCTTGCCGGGGCCGTCCCCCCATGACGCCACAACGACGACGACCTCCGCCCCCTCCTGCGCCAACCTTGTGAACAGCTCGGGGAACCGGACGTCATAACAGATGGCCAAACCAACGGTGGTGCCGCCGATCTCCACCGTGACCGGTCGATCCCCGGGTGCGATGCCTTTGGACTCCTTGAAACCGAAGGCGTCAAACAAGTGAATCTTGTTGTAGCTGACCGGCTGCTCGCCGGGGCGGAAAACCATCAAGGTGTTGGAGGTTCGGTGATCCTCCTGGTTGCGGGTGAATGACCCCACCATGACGGCCAGCCCATGATCCTCCGCCGCTGCCTGCACGGCGTCATGAAATTCTGCGGCGCTCTCGCGGGCGAACCTGGCAAAGTCGCCGTCGAACGAACATGCCGCCGCCTCCGGGAACACCACCAGGTCGGCACCATCAGCTGCAGCTGCCTGAACTGCGCTGAGAATGGCTTCCAGGTTTCGGTCCACATCCGGGACCGTGTTGATCTGGGCGATGGAGATCTTCATGGGGTCCTCTGTGTATCGATTGATCCTGTGTGCCCACGATGCCACGAAGTCCACTGGCCTTGCATCAGGTTCCCTGCTGGGTGCCTCCCGTAGTGGGTGGCTCTCCTGCCGCGTGACACTGCGCCGCCTGTTCTCCTCAGAACGGAGGTGGGGGATCCAAGTCGGGCAGGTCATCCTGAGGGCCCTGGTTCTCCACGTGATTCGGGTCTGCCGCATGGCCCAGGCCCTCCACATCATCCGCGCCAGCCACGTGAGCCGCGCCAGCCACATGACCCGGGGCATTCATGTCATCTGTGCCTGTGTGTTGATGCGCGCCCGCCCTCATTGCTGAGTCATCGCCGGACTCCATGTTTGGGTCACCGGCTGGCGTGTGCACGTCGCGACTTCCCACCAACCATCGCGTGGTGGCAGGTGTGGGTGCGCCGGGGACCGTACGGCGGACCACTCCTGTGGGCGATGTCCATTCCAGAAGACCGGGGCGCTGCTGGCCGCCAACCTGGGGGCCATCGGGTGGATCGGTTGTGGGCGGAGCCGTCCGGTCGTCGTGATCGGGATTGATGTGCCGCACCTTCCAGGAGCCCAGCGCGCCCACCTGGTGTTTGATGCTGTGGTGATGCCTGCACAGGTGGGCAGTATTGTCCAAGCTGGTCACACCGCCACTGTCCCAGGCGATGGTGTGGTCGATGTCGCAACTCGAAGCCTGCCTACGGCATCCCGGGAACCTGCAGGTCTGGTCCCGTATCTCCAGCACTTTGCGCAGCCCTGCCGGCACCACGTAGGTGGATCTTCCGTGGTCAGTCACCACTCCGGTGTGTGGATCCGTGAGCAGGCGCCGCCAACTGGTGGCACCTGCAGCAATTTCCAGGGCCTGGGCGTCACTGATGGGACCGTAGCCCACCATGTGCGGGCCTGATTCGGCGTACGGGGCAGGACCAGGCGCGGTGTAGCGGTCAGATGCAGAAAATGGCATGCGGCCGCCCTCCACATCCTGACCGGCAGGAGTGGAAAGATCCGTCCGGGGGACGGCGGCCGAACGGTCACCCGCTGGCACCTGGGACGGTGACGGGGACTGAGGCTGGGGCTGAGACGGGGATTGAGGCTGAGACCGGGCCTGGAACTGTTCCCAGGACGGAGACTGGAACTGAGACCTAGGCTCGAACTTGGGCGACAGGTCAGGGTCCTGCCCGATCAGATTCGTTGCCGGTACTGTCACCGAAACCTGTCCACGGATTCCACGCGGTACTCCACGATCGGCAGGCAGCTCGCCGTCCAGCAACAGATCCGTCAGGACGTCTGCGCGCTTCTCGCCGGTCAGGCGTGTGGTGTCAGCCAAGGTCTGCGTCATGCGGTTGATGCGTGACTGGATGGCAGTGGCGGCGGGGGCATCCAGAATGGCCGTGAGGCAGGCCAAGCCGTTGTCCTCCGGGGTGATCCAAACGTCTCTGTGCTTGCGCGCCGCAGCGCAAGCACGCTGATTGGCGGCGGCGCCCATCCGTGTTCGACGCCGCCGTGAGAAGTCCCCCAACTGCCGCACCGTGCAATGTGGCGCCCGCACCGTCAGTTCCTGGGTGAGCTTGGTGGCCTCCCGGTAGATCTGCAGAGCCTCCTCCCGGGCGGGGCCGCCATCAGCGCTGCCATCCGCACTGTCTCCTTCGCCGACCGCCTCAGAGGTATCAGCAACAAGGGCATCAGCACCTGGTGCACCTGGCGGGTCTCCGCCGGGGCGTGGCGCTTGATCCGTGAGAGTGCGCCATTCGTCCAGGATGACCTTGGCCTTGGGCCACGTGATGGCACCAGCCTCCAACGCCTGCAAGACGTGGGGGAGGTCCCCGGTCAGGATCAGCGCCTGCTCCACCAGAACACGGGCGCTGCCAGCCGGCAGCATGAGTGCCACCCCCACCTCTGCAGCCACATCCCTCAACACCAAGTCAGGAGAGTCCTGTGCGAGCGCCGTGGATACAGCGTGGTCGTGTTCGACGACGGCCCGGGCCCCTGCGTTCTTGGCTGCCACCTTGTGAAGCGCCACCACCTGGCGCATCAGCCGCCCCCGCGCCGCAGACTCACAGGAGGCCGAGTCTTGAATGCCACGAACCAGTGACGCCGCGTCCAGCCCGTCCAAATACGCCAGTTCGGGGGCATCTGCACCACCCATGGGAGGCCCAGGAACGGGCCGTCCGTGTGAAATCTCCGGGGAGGGGTCCGACCCCCTCACTGCTTCCTCATCCATAACCCCACGATTCCACGGGGGTCAGACAACACGAGCCCTCTCAACACCCTCAAAAGCACTTGTCAGACACATATTTCGAAAATCTTCCCATCAGTGATCAGACCCCAGTGGTCACAACTCCACAGACCCATCCAACCCACATGACGGCCAGCGACAATCCACAGGAATCAGACCCGAGCCTCCGGTTTCGCCCTGAGGCCCACCGCAATGAGGCCCCACCGCAATGAGGCCCCACCGCCCACAGGCCTCACAGCCCTAACTCACCGCCCCACTGACCGGAAGAACCACGTGTAAAACGCACCCCAGCCCACCAGGAACACCGCGCGTTCAGCTCTCTGAGGCGTGACCCCTGGGATCCGGGCCAACCCACGCCCCGGTGCCGAAACCCCCGCACGCCGTGCCACGGAAGCCAGCCCACCCACCATGCCGGTCACCAGTACAAATCGGGTCATCCGCGCCGGGACCGACCACGCCAGGAGCGCAACCAACGGCTTGCCCTGAACTCCCGCGGACCGCGCGTAGAGCTTGTACGGGGTCCCGGTGAACGGCCCGATCATCAATGCCGCCAGTCCGTGTCTCTCCAACTGCCGGTCAACCTTGGCCACCATCTCATGATTGATGGCCGGCACCCGGGCAGCCAGATCGGCTGACCGAGAATCCGGAACCCGCGATGCCCATCGGTGCACCGCCGCACCACCCAGAAGTGCTCCGGCGGTGGCGGTGGCCGTCGTCGTGAATCCGCGGCGTGGCCTGCGCAAGGCCAGGTAAGAGGTCCAGAGGTCCGGGACCACAAAGAACACCGTGGCCTCCGCAACACCCCAGCCGAATGCCACCCCGTGATCGCGTAACCGATGTGAACCCACAACATCCTCCATGATTTGCTTGTGTAAAGTTTAGAACACCAGCACCAATCGTCGGGAGAGGACGCACCGTGACTGAGTCACCAGGATCCCCGCAGCACCGCACCATGCGCCGCAGTGTTCCCCAGCGCACCACGGGTTGGGCCCAGCGCACCGCAGCCCTCCTGCAGAGACTTCACCTGACCCCCAACATGATTTCCGTGGCCTCTGTGGTGATTGCCGCCATCGGCTGCACCTGCCTTGTCCTGGCCGGCATCCACGACGACGCCCTGCCCCGCACCCTCCTGCTCCTCACCGCCGCCCTGTGCGCACCCCTGCGTTTGCTGGCCAACATGTTGGACGGGATGCTGGCCGTGGAGGGCGGCATGAGTTCACCGGTGGGCGATCTCTACAACGAACTCCCGGACCGCCTCTCCGACATCCTGTTCCTGGCCGGCGCCGGGTACGCCGCAACTCAGGTGTGCGGCGGGATCACGGTGGGTTGGGTAGCGGCATCGCTGGCCGTGCTGACTGCCTACGTCCGCTCCCTGGGTGCCGCGCAAGGGTTGTCCAACCACTTCAACGGGCCCATGTCCAAACCCCGGCGCATGTGGATCCTGGTCCTGGGGTGCCTGGCTGCACTGACCGAACCCCTGCTGCCGGTTCCGTTGGGTACCTCCTTGGTGGTGGCGCTGGTGGTCATCAGCCTGGGGTCCCTGGTCACCGTGGTGGTTCGTCTGCGCCGCATCGCCGCGGACCTGCGCGCCACCGCACCCCTTCACGACGACGGCGGGTCCTCCTCATGACGTGGCTGCACAACTTCTTGAACGGGTCCCATCCCGTTGGTTTGATCGGTGGTCAATCAGCGTGGTTGCTGGTGGGCTCCGTGGCTGTGTTGTTGGTGGCCACCGCGCTGGTGGAAACCATCAGTGCGGTGTGGCTCAAGGACAAGCCCAAGTTCAAGTCTGAGCTGCGCCAGCGCACCTGGGCGTGGTGGATCATGATCGGCGCCTTGGGCCTGACCCTGCTGCTGGGTGAGACCGCCGTGATTGTCCTGTTCGCCGTGCTCTCCCTGGTGGGTCTGCGGGAGATGGCAGCTCTGTTGCCCGAGCGCAGACGCGACCGGCACACCATCATTTGGTTGGCAGTGATCACCCCGCTGCACTACTGGTTCCTGTGGGAGCACTGGTACGGCATGTTCGCCGTGTTCATACCGGTCTACGCGTTCTTGTTCCTGCCAGCCGTGGCTGCTTTGCAAGGGCAGACCCGCACCTTCATGTACCGGGCGGCCAGTGTCCAGTGGGCCTTGATGGTCTGTGTTTTTGCGGTCTCCCACGTGCCTGCCCTGCTGCAACTCCCGGTGGGCATGGAACTCGGCCGTGCCGTTGCGGAAGGCTCAGACCCTGGCTCCGGCGGAACCCAGGGGGCGGCGCTGATGCTGTTCCTGGTGATCGTGGTTCAAGGCTCTGACGTGCTCCAATACGTGTGGGGCAAGACCCTTGGCAAGCACCCCGTGGCGCCCAGCGTGAGCCCCAACAAAACATGGGAAGGCCTGATCGGAGGGGTGCTCAGCGCAACCGCACTGGGTGCAGCGCTGTGGTGGGCCACTCCGTTCACCCCGTGGCAGGCAGCGGCATTGGCTTTCGTGTCCTGCGTGATGGGCTTCCTGGGTGGGTTGGTGATGAGCTCCATCAAGCGGGACCGCGGGGTCAAGGACTTCGGCTCCGCCATCCCCGGGCACGGCGGGATCATGGACCGCTTTGACTCCCTGGTGTTCGCAGCACCGGTGTTCTTCCACCTGGTGCGCTTCTTCTTCACCTGAGGCCTGGCGGCTCCGCACGCCCCGTAACCCAGATCCGGTCACCCCGGCCCCACATGCCGAACTTACGCATGGAAAAGTGCAGATCTGAGCCATGATCTGCACTTTTCCATGCTCAAATCGGGTGAGCGGGTGGGCGGCAACTTTCCACCCTCGTTGACTGTGACGCCGCGTCACAGCGCACCATGACAGCATGAAGATCAAAGATGCCGCGGAGCTCACGGGTACCACCGTGCGCACCATCCGCTGGTACCACCAGGAAGGCCTGGTGCCCGTCCCGGAGAACAGAGGTGGGCGGCGGGATTACCAGCTTCACCACGTGGCCAGGATCCTGCGGGTCCGGTGGCTGGCTCAAGCAGGTCTTCCGCTGAGCAACGTCCGCGATCTCCTGGACCGCGAAGACAACGCAGGCCGTGAAGAGAGCTCGGCCGGTGGGGACAGCACGGACCACGCAGGCAATAAGACCTCTGCAGACACCGCGGACCGTATGGACGCCACGGACCACGCAGACCACCAACTCCGCACAGTCCCGCCGACGGTCCATTCCGCCCAGCCGGTCCCTTCCGGAGCGGCCGTCGACGATCTTTACGCTGCCCTGTACCAGGTGGACACCTCCTTGGAGGAGCTTCACGCTCAACGCCAACGCATCCTCCACCTCATTGATGCCGCTGAATCCGGCCGTGGTCTGAGTTCCATTCCGCCCCAGATTGACCGCGTCTACAGCCGGCTGGAGCAAGCTGTTCCGCAGGATCCCCATATCCAACGGGTACTTCGTCGGGAGCGGAACATGGCAGAGATGCTGTGCCAGCGCGGTCTGATCCGCGCAGACGTGATCGATGCCTTGGACCTCCCGGACAACCAGATCGATCGCATGGTCGACTTCCTGGAGAGATTCGTTGCCATCAAGGATGTTCCGGGGCAGGAGTTGGAGGGCGCCGTCGTCGAGCTCTCCGGTGACATGCTCCAGTGGTGTCTGGAGCACCCGGAGCTGGTGCGGTTGTATCTGGCGGTCATGCCCGGGTGGAACGTCCCGGCAGTGCGCTCCGTGGTGATGGGTCTGCTCATGCTCGAGTACCGCGATCCCAACCAGCGGGCCCTGCTGCGCCACGCCCTGGACGGGCTCACGGAGCTGATATCCCAGGGTGCCTTTGATCCAGAATCCGCACCGGCCACCACTCAACTGTCAGCCACGCGCGCATCAGGAGACCCCTCATGAACCAGAGAAGCACACCCATCCAGGTCACGGGCCTGGTCAAGACTTTCGGGTCCTTCCGCGCCCTGGACGGTGTGGATCTCATGGTGGAGAAGGGCACCGTCCACGGGTTCCTGGGGCCCAACGGTGCCGGGAAGTCCACGGCCGTTCGAGTGCTGCTGGGGTTGTATCGCGCCACCTCCGGGCAGGTGAGCGTGCTGGGTCTGGACCCGGGCAAGCACCCCGCTGAGGTCACCCGCAACATCTCCTACATTCCCGGGGACACCACGCTGTGGCCGAATCTGACGGGCAAGCAGGTCCTGGATGTCCTGGCCGGTTTACGGGGTGCACGCAACAAGGTCCATGAGCAGGAGCTGATGGAGAGACTCTCCCTGGACCCCACCAAGAAGGTCCGCTCCTACTCCACAGGTAACCGCAAGAAGGTCATGTTGGTGGCGGCCTTTTCCGCTCCCACCGATCTGCTGATCCTGGACGAGCCCACCTCTGGCCTGGACCCCCTGATGGAGCAGATCTTCCAAGACTGTGTTGAGGAGGCGGCCCAGGCCGGGCGGACTGTGCTGCTGTCCTCCCACATTCTCAGCGAGGTCGAGCGCCTGTGCACTGACGTCACCATCATCAAGGACGGCCGGGTGGTGGAGTCCGGTTCCCTGGCCCACTTGCAGCATTTGGCGGCCGTGCAGGTCACCATTCACGACGACGCCCAGACCCTCACCACCCTGGCCCGTACGCTGCGTGGCCGTGGGATCGAATCCAGCTCTGAGCAGCATCACCAGGCGTCAACGGGTCTCCACTTGCAGGTCCATCGGGATCAGTTGCCCCAGGTGCTGGCTGATGTGGCTGTGGCTGGATGCACTGATGTGACGGTGGCTTCGGCTTCCTTGGAGGACCTGTTCCTGCGGCACTACCAGACGGATGCGCGATGACCACTCACACTGCAAAACACCGCGCGGGTGCACCAACCAACCGGGTCGCCGGGGGAGTCATGCCCGCGACCGTGCTGATGTTCCGCCGTCACAGGGTGGGGTTGATCGCTTGGAGCTTGCCTCTGTTGCTGATGGTGGCCATCACCGTGCCGTCCTACCAGAGCACTTACCCGGGCTTGGCGCAGCGTGCCCCGCTGGTGGCGCAGATGCAGAGCACGGATGGGATGCGCCTGCTCTACGGGATCCTGCATGATCCCGGAACCCTGGGCCAGCTGTTCACGTGGGAGGTCGGTTCCTACGTGATCATCCTGGCCTGCGTGATGGCCCTGCTGTTGGGGGTCTCCACCACCCGTGGGGAGGAGGAGACCGGCGGTTTGGAGTTGGTGCGCGCCTCCGGCGTTCAGCCCATGGCGCCGCTTGCAGCCGCCATGGTCCTGGTGTTCACCTCCTGCGTGTTGGTGGGTGCGGGTTCCGCTGGGATTCTGCTGATGCAGATGGGTTCCACTGATGAACTCACCGTGGAAGGTGCCGTGGGGTTCGGGGCGGTGACCACCGCGGCCAGCTTTGCTGTGGGTCTCACGGCCATGCTCTGTGCCCAACTGCGTGGTGAAGCCCGCGGCGCCAAGTCCTGGGCATTTGCCTTCTTGGGTGGGGCTTTTCTGATGCGGGTCCTGGCGGACCAGGCGATTTACGACGACTCCTGGCCCCAGTGGCTCAAGACGCTCAACTGGTTCACCCCGTTTGGGTGGAAGGAAGTGGCTTCCCCGTACACGGACGACAATCTGTGGACCCTGGCCGTTTTCGCCCTGGTGTGTGGCGTGCTGTTGGCCGTGGTGACGGTGTTGTACCGCGCCCGCGAGTACTCCGCCTCCACCCTGCCGGACCGCTCGGTGTCCACCCGCGGGTTGACCGTACGCGGGGTGGAGACCTGGGGGTGGGTGTCCGGGCGCTCGCATGTTCTGGGGTGGTGGGTGGCCGTGCTGTTGGTCTCCGCCCTGTTCGGCTCCATGACTGCCGGGCTGGTGCAGACCCTGCGGGACAGTGAGCCCACCCGTGAGTTGTTGGAGCGCATGTCTGCTGCCCAGGGCCCAGGGGCTGTGGAGAGTTCGCAGGTTGCCGCAGCCGGTTCCCCCGCGGCCGCAGCCTTGGATCCCACCCACTTGCTGGCGCAGTTCTACGAGTTCCTGGGCCTGTACGTGGCCATCCTGGTGGCCGTTTTCGGCATCACCGCCCTGACTCGGTGGCGTTCCGAGGAAAAAGCGGGTCACCTGGACCTTGAACTCACCGCGGGCACCCGCCGCTGGCGTTCTTTGACGGCCCGCAGCACGGTGGCTGTGTTCAGCTCGGTGGCCCTGTTGGCAGCCTCAGCCGCCTTGATGGGGTGGTTGGGTGAGCTCCAAATGGCCGACGACGTCGGGGCTGGGGAAGCCTTCCGTCAATCCATGACCTCAACATTTGGGCAGGTACCTGCGGTACTGGCAGGCATCGGATTGGCTGCCCTCCTGATTGCGGTGGTGCCCCGGGCAACCGGTGCCATCTGGGCGGTGGTGGCCGGATCTGGATTCATCCAAGCCTTCGGGGGACTGGTGGATCTGCCGCAGTGGGCGCTGGATCTCAGCCTCTACGCCTGGGCGCCTGTGCGCGGGGAAGATTGGCCCTGGGCCCAGATGATTCTGCTCAGTGTGATCGGTGTGGCGGGAATCGTGGCTGCAGCGGCCCTGGTGGGGCGCCGGGACATCACCACTGGGTGACGCGCAGACAGGGCGAATCACAGGAGGGGCGATTCACCGGCGGAATGGGTGGGTCGGTACCACCAGGGGGACCGCCCGCAGCATGACCACCATCAGCACCAGCTCAACCATGGTCTGGGTCAGTACCACCAGGGGGACCAAGTCATAGCGTTCGGGCAAGGCAAGGGCCAGTGGGAGGACCACCAGGGAGTTGCGCGCCACGGCACTGAACACCAGGGCTCGGGCGGGCGTCGTCGTGGTGCGGGTGAGGCGAGCGGCGGCAACGGCGGCTGCGATCATCACCGCTGCAAAACCCACGAACACCGGCACGGCCCAGATGACCTCAATCCAGCGTGACCCCAGCCCGGCCATCTGTGAGGCAATCACCACCACCAGAACCACCATCAAAGACGGCACCATGACGGCCTGCCCACCGGTCTGAACGCGAGCGGCCACGGGGCAGCGCCGCGCCAGTGCCTGGAGGAGGCCCGCGGCAGCCAACGGCAGCAAGAGCAGCAGGACCAGGGCCGTGATGAACGGCCCCGGGGGCACATCGACCACCAGCTGCGGTCCACCGATCAGCACCATCAACGGGGCCAGAGCCACCATCTGAACCACCATCAGAACGGGTGCGGCGGCGGTCAACCGTGCTGAATCCCCGCCGGCCAATCCGGTGAACACAATCACCCAGTCAATGCAGGGGACCAGAAGCACCAGCAGGATCCCCACCAGCAGCGCCGGGTTCTGGACGAACGGCAGGGTGAGTGCCCACACCACCACCGGGGCCACCACAAAGTTCAGCGCCAGCAGCACACCCAAGAAGCGGACGTCCTTGAAGCCCTGGCCGATGTGGGTGACGGGGATGGCCAGGAACGTGCTGAACAACATCAAGGCAATGGCCGGATTGATCATCACCTCCAGGGTGGGGGCCGCCTGGGGTGCAGCCAGCCCCAACACCGCACCCAGCACCATGGCGCCCAGGTACAGGGCCACTTGATGGCGTTCCAAGAATTCCACGGTGCCCCTTCAATGGTGATCTTTGTGGTGAGAGTTGCTGTGATGAGCCCGGGCCATCGTGACATGCTGCAGGGAATAGGCGAGCACCACCTCTGTGTTGCGTGATACGTCACCAACATGATGGCAGCCCGTCACTTCAGCGAAAGGCCACACCGTGACCCAGATTCCGGACACCACATTCTCCCTGCGCCATGACTCTGCCGGCAGTGTGTTTGAACTGCTGGACGGTGACCAGGTGATCGGTGAGCTGAACTATCAGGAGGCCAACCTGGCCAGTGGGGCGCCCGCGTGGAATCTGATTCACACAGGAGTCAGGCCCGAGTACCGCAACCAGGGACTGGCCGCTGAGCTGGTGCGATTCACCATGGACGCTGCCGCTGAGGCGGGGTTCAAGGTCATCCCCACCTGCCCTTACATTCGGGTGTGGCTGCGCAAGAACAGCGACTACCAGCACCTGACCCGCTGATCACCAGCCCGCTCGTCCGTGCCCACCAGTCGGCCGCACCAGCCCGCCCTGCCCCGGAGGTTCCCGTGAGCAACACCGAGCCCGTCCCCCTGGAAACCGTGTGCACCACGGACACCGGTGCGGACATCCAGATCCTCCCACCCCGCATGGTCCCACTGGGTGGCCCACGCGGGTTGACCGTGCGCCGCACGCTGCCGCAGCGCAAACGGTCCCTGGTGGGGGCCTGGTGTTTCCTGGACAGCTACGGCCCGGATGACGTCATTGAATCCAACGGCATGAACGTGGCCCGTCACCCCCACACCGGCCTGGCCACCGTTTCCTGGCTCTACACGGGGCAGATCGACCACCTGGATTCCGCAGGCAACGCAGCCGTGGTTCGCCCCGGTGAGATGAATCTGATGCTGGCAGGGCGCGGCATCACCCACCAGGAATTCTCCACGCCGGAGACCACCGTGCTCCACGGCGCCCAGCTCTGGTATGCCCTGCCGGATGCCACACGGCACATGGAGCATGACTTCATCCATTACGCCCCCGAGCCCGTGACTGGTTCCGGTTGGAGTTTGAGCGTGTTCCTGGGCTCCCTGGCCGGTTCCACCTCACCCGTGGACACCCATACGCCTCCGCTGTTGGGTGCAGAGCTCACCGTGGAGCCTGGTGTCAGCGTGGACCTGAGCCTGGACCCCACGTTCGAGCACGCCATTCTGGTGGACCGCGGCACCCCCACCGCCGATGGTGTTGAGATGCCCAAGGATCACCTGGCCTACTTTGCCCCCGGCCGCACCACACTCACCATCAACCATCTCAACGACGACGACGCCGCTCCCGCCCGACTCCTGATTCTGGGCGGTGAGCCGCTGGGGGAGGAGATCGTGATGTGGTGGAACTTCATCGGCCGCTCCCACGAGGAAGTGGTGGCCTACCGGGCCATCTACCAGCATGAAATCGGCGTGGACGATGCACCTGCGGAAGACGTCCTGGCTGCCGCCGGGCTGACCGGGCAGCAGGTGCCCCGATTCGGCCCGTATCCGGACGATCAACCGGCAGCGCTTCCGGCACCCGCTCTGCCCAATGCGCGATTGCGTTCCCGGGGATAAATTCATTCGCCAAGGAATCCATGAGCTAATCGAGCCACAATATGTGACTACTTTTAAATACGCTGGTCAGAGCCTCAAACGGAAATTAGGGAACATAGATCTTCCCGAAATCTTGTAAGGGTCTCCTTTGTTGTGCTAGCTCTTTGTGGCCCATAGCCTTGAAGGACGCTCACCATTGCGAACAGCTTTCAAGGAGATCCACATCATGGCTACCGTCACCGACGTCAAGACCTGCACCGTCACCGCCTGCGCCTACAACAACCAGGGTTGCACCGCTGAGGCCGTGACCATCACCGATTCCGGTTGCGCCACCTTCATTGAGCTGGATGCTCGCGGTGGCCTGCCGTCCGCCAGCGCTCACGTGGGTGCCTGCCAGCGGGCCGATTGTAAGTTCAACCAGGACCTGCTGTGCACTGCATCCGCCATCACCGTGGGGGATTCGGAAGCTTGCCTGTCCTACCAGGCTCGCTGACGCGAAACCTCTGATCATGACTGTGGCCTGGTGCCCACCCGGAGGTGGTGGGCACCAGGCCACAGTCATGCCATCAGGCGTACCGGGCCACCACGGAATCCAGGCGGTGCAGCAATGCCTCCGCGGAATCCACGGTCTGACCCAGCGGCACCACAATGGTCTCCCGCTGGGCGCCTTCTGCCATCAGGAATGCGACCTCACGGTCGGTGACCGCTACCGGGTAGGCGCGCCCCGTGGCGCAGTGCGCGTCACCCGGTGCGTCGGGGAAGGCCGCAGTCACGGTGGCTGCAGCCCGGAGGTGAGGCACGATCTCCGTCAGGTACGTACCCCACGTGCATCGCATGGCCTCCACGACTTCATCTTCCTGTGCCGGGGTGGGCCATGCGGGGCGTGGTTTGAGAGCTTCATGGTCCAATGCGTGCGAACCGTGGACGTGGTGGGCAGTCATCCGCAAGGGCTCGACGTGCCACAGCTGTGCACCCGGCCAGCAGGCAAGGGTCCGGGTAACATCCGAGGGCAGCGGGCCTTCTGCCAGAACGTCCAATTCCTCGGACTCTGAGCAGCGGGTCAACATGACATGGCCGGTGAGCTCTGCTGTGTTCATGCGGATTTCCGCAATGGGGGCATCCGACTTGATGGTCATGGCCACGCGCAGTGGGCGGCCGACCTCCATGGCGGGCCAGGCGTCGTCGTCGGGAGCGGCCACCAGGTAGCGGCGACCGTCCGCGCCGGATCCGTGGAACACCGTGTCCAGGGTGTAACCCCGTTGGCCGTCGTGGCAGACCACGGTGGCCTGTCCGGCGCCGTTGAGCAGACGAGCGGCCACGTGAGTTGCTGCCTGATCCAGGTGGCACGGCTGAGCGTTGGCGGTCAGGGCGCCTGCGGGGTGGCTTTGGGTGGACGCGCGTTCCTGGGGCGTGCTCATGGGGGACTCCGGATCCTGGGTGGTGGCACCTGAGGGGCTCTGGTGCCGTCATCACCATCAATGACTAAGGGGAACCTAACCTGTCGAGCTGTGGGTGAGTCAAGGCACAAAGCAGGATTAGAGCATATAGACATGCCCTAATTGCACGGTGCACTTTTCCGGCTCATGTGACCATGGACGTATGGAACTTCCCGCTTCTCCCGCCTGGACCTGGGTGGACACGCCCCTGGGTGAGGCGTTGATCGTGACCTCACGGGCCGGTGTGTGCCGAACGGTGTTTGCCCCGCCGCAGGAGGCGTGGGAAGGCTCTCCCAACCAGGTTCTGCCCGCGGATTTTGCCCGGGCGCTGGATGAAGTCACCGGGCTTTTCGGTGAACCGCCCATCCGTGATGACGTGGCCCTGAAACCTGTGCGGGACCAGGTGGAACAGTGGTTCAGTGGGCAGCGGCAAGAGTTCGACGTCGCCGTGGATCTCACCGGTGTTCGCGGCTTCCGCCGGGATCTCTACCGGGTGATCCAAGAAATCCCCTACGGGGAGACTGCCAGCTATGGCGAGGTGGCGGCCCTGGCCGGCTCACCCCTGGCCGCGCGTGCTGCCGGCACCGCCTGCCGCGATGTGCCCGTGTCCCTGTTTCTCCCCGTCCACCGGGTCACCCGGGCGAACGGTTCCACCGGTGAATCACCGAACTCACCGTGTCATCGCAGAAACCTGTTGCAGCATGAAGCTGCCGTTCTGGGACGTGGCGCGTCACCCTGGAACTGAACCGACCTCAGAACTGTACGGTGCCGTGGACCAGGACCTGAGTGTCCCCGCCCACCCAGATGTCCTGACCGTCATGGCGGACACGAACCCGTCCCTCACGCCCCAGTACGGTGCCTTGGGCGGCCACGTACTCCTCCGGTGCCAGGCCGGCGGGGATCAGCCAGGAGGCAAAACCGGCGTTCAGGCTGCCCGTCACGGGATCCTCCCGCACGGTCCCGCCCATGGCGATCAGAGCCCGAACCTCTACGTCGGCATCATGGCCTGTCCGTCCAGCCTGATCTCCCGGCCCAGTCCGACCATTCGGTCCATACGCACCCAGCAAACCCACCCGCAGATCATGTTCGGCAAAGGCCGCAGCATCCGGCGTGCACCTGAGCACGGTTTGAGCGTCAGTCAGCACCAGACCCACCCAGCCCGGCCCGTTGTCCACCCAGTTGGCGGCCTGAATCTGCCCGGGCTTCAGACCCAAGGCCTGGCGAGCCACAGCAAGGGTTGCTGAATCCACATCGCCTGAGCGGACAAGAGGTGGGGCGCCAAAGGAGAGGCCGTCGTCGTCGTCCATGACCACCGTGATCAGGCCGGCTGGGCACTCCTGAACCACCTGACCCGGGGTGCGGGGAATGCCGCCGGCTTCCAGCCACGCCCTTGCTGAGCCCAAGGTGGGGTGGCCGGCAAACGGTAGTTCCTGATCGGGGGTGAAAATTCGCAGGCGGTAGTCCGCGGATTCCTGCGTGGGGCTGAGCAGGAAGGTGGTTTCGGACAGATTGGTCCAGTGGGCAAACCGTGCCATCTGATCGTCCGTCAGGGCATCGGCGCCGTGGACCACGGCCACCGGATTGCCACGGTGCGGGGCACTGGAGAAGACGTCCACCTGGGAGAACTTGAACTCAGTCACGCGGTCATCCTTCCAGCCTCACGCCGCGGTGCGTAAGAATCGCCCCGAAAGCACCGGCAGGCCCTTGCTGAGTCATGGGTGTGGTTGGCTTGGATGCACAGTCATTCGGGGGTGACGGACCTGCCGGGAGGGGAGACGTGGGAGACACACAGACCACCAAGATCTCCCACGCGCCCGATCCCATTGCAGTGTTGCTGTTCTGTGTGTGCGTCAGTGGTGTGGTGTTGCAGGCCGCTCAGGAAATGACGCCGGACAAGCTGTTCTTCTTGCGCTACTTCACATGCTTGTCTGCTGTGATCTGCGCATTGGGTTGCCTGGGCGCGCAGCGCTCCGCACTGGGGGCCTACCTGTATCTGACCGGGATCGTGGGGGTTCTCACCTGTGGCGCCGGGTGGTGGGTCATGATGCTGGTGGACTTCACCATGGTGCCGCGCACCGTTCTGGAACAGGCCAGCATGTACTCACTGCACGTGCTGGTGCCGTGCGGGGCCTTGGCTCACGTGCTCTTTGGTGTGGTTGCCCGCAAGATCCCGGGGGCGGCTGCCCTGGCCACCATGGGTTTCCCCGTTGCCTACGGTCTGGCCACCATCCTGGCGCAGATCTACTACTCCGCCCGCGCCCCCTACGGATTCATGGACGTCCGCCGCATGGACCTTGCTGGTGGCCTGGAGCTTGCGGTCATGTTCTGCTTGTTCTGGCTTCTGCTCACCATTGCCGTGGTCCGGGTCCAGATGGCGCGGCGCCGCTGGGAGGACCTGGGGATCGACGACGTCGTGGTCCCCACCGCGTGACGAACCCACCCGTGGTGTGGGGGAGGCCGGCACCGCCGGGGTTCCCGGGGCCATGGCCAGCACCACCAGGGCCAGTCCAACAACGCCCAGGCCCACCCATCCGGTCCCGGAGAGGCGTTCACCCACCACGGCAACAGCCAACAGGGCGGCCACGGCGGGTTCACTCAGCGTGATGGTGGTGGCGGTGCTGGGGCGAACGCGCGTCAGACCCACGCCAAAGAGCACGTAGCCCAAGAACATGGGCACCAGGGCCATGTAGGCCCCAACGGCAAAGTTGGTGGTCGACTCCAGCAGCGGCGCGCCCGTCAGCAGCAGCACCGGCATCAGCGCCAACCCACCCAGACCGAACACCGAACCCATGGCGGCCGCGCGTGGCGCACCGTGTCCCAGAAGACGATGCACCACCCAGGAGTACAGCGCGTAGCTCAGCCCTGCCACCAGGCCGAGCGCAATTCCGGCTGCGGTATGTGCTGCGGAGGCCTCCGGTTGTGCCGCTTTGGCCAAGCACAGGAGCGTGCTGCCTCCTGTTCCCAGAACGGCAGCAGTCATCCACCAGGGCCCCAGGCGACGCCGGTCCAGCACCAACTCCAACACGCCTGAGGCCAATGGGGCGCTGGCAAGGGAGATCACGGTGCCAATGGCCACCCCCGCCAGGTGCATGGAGCCGTAGAAGGCCAGCGGGTAGACCACCACGGCGGCACCCCCCAGGGCCACCAGGCCACGGTTGGCCAGCAGGGTGGATGTGTTGCGGCGCAGTGAGGGCACGGCAATGCCGGCCTGCTCATGGTTCCGTGAGCTCAGTTGACGCGATGCTGATGCCCTCACCGGCTCAGGCCTTCCATCAGCTGCACGGCCAGTGCTCGGGCGTGGACGATCCGCTCAGGGCTGCGTTCCAACCCGGCCAGGGACATGGAACCCTCCAGCAGAAAGGCCATGTGCTCCGTCAGCCCCTCCGCCGTGTCAGGATCCGTGAGGTCGCACAGTGCGCTGCGCAGGATGCACTGGACCTCCGCCTTGTGTTTTGTCACCGCCGCACGCGCGGGATCATCCGCAGCAAGCTCCCCTGCCGCGTTCAACAATCCGCACCCCCTGAACCCGTTGCGGTAGGCCCCCTGTGCATGGTCCAGATAGGCATCAAAAACAGCCATAACCCGATCCGTGGGAGTGGTGGCCTGCGCCGCGCGGAGTCGGTGAAGCTCCATCCACTCCCGGTGCCTGGCCTCAATGTAGGCCTCCACCAGGGCGGACTTGTTGGCAAAGTTGTTGTAGAGACTGGCTTTGGCCACGCCGGCGTCTGCGATCACGGCATCGATTCCGGTAGCGGCAATACCGTCCGCGTAGAAGCGACCTGCAGCGGCTGTCAGGATGCGCTCGCGGGCTGGTGCGCGGGGTGGCATGGTGGCTCTCCTGGGAGTATGACGACGAATGCCACCGTTCAATCCGCACTAGACAGACCTGTCTAGTGCGGATCTGTCGGGTTACTCAGTCCCAGGGATCGTCCGGGAACTTCACGCCCAGAATCTGCCGCGTCCGATCCAGGATCGCCAAGGTGTCCAGGGATGCCTGTTGGTGGACGCGCAGGGCGTCGTCGTCGCGGTTGGCAGCAGGAGCCGCGGCCAGTCGGGTGAACTCCGCCAGTTCGTAGCTCATGTTCCCCGGCGCGCTGGAGCCACCCCCCAGGCCGTCCACGGTGATCTCCTCCGTGGATCCGTCCGTGCCGATCACGGTCAGGCGGCGGGGCGTGGTGATGGAGTCGATCTCCAGCGTGGCGTGCTCGCCCTCAATGGTGCTGGGGGTTCTGGATGAGGTGATCTTGGAATAGTTCAGGCTCACGGAGAAACCGGCGGGGGAGTCGTAACCGCACAGCACCGTCCCGGCACCGTCCGCACCGGTGCGCAGGATCGTGGCTTCGGCGTGGAGGCGTGCGGGCTCACCCCACAGGGCTGCCGCCGGGTGGGCGCAGTAGGTGCCGATGTCCAGCAAGGCGCCCGCGGACAGCTCGGGATCAAAGATGGCAGGAGTTTCCCCGTCCAGGAATCGCTGGTAGCGGCTGGAGTACTGGCACAACCGGAACTCGGCGCGGCGCAGGGGGCCCAGAGTAGGGAGTAGTTCGCGAATGCGCGCAAAACCGGGGTCATGGACCGAGCGCATGGCCTCCATCAGCACCACCCCGGATTCCCTGGCGGTTTCCAGGAGGTCCTGGAACTGCGCACGGTTGGAGGCGGCGGATTTCTCCACCAGGACATGCTTTCCGGCTGCCAACAGTTCCCGTGCCTGATGGTGGTGCAAGGCATTGGGGCTGGCCACGTACACGGCGTCGATGTCCTGTGCTGCAGCCAGCTCGGTGAGGTCTGCGATCACGCGGGGTGTCTGGCCTGTGATCTCCTGCGCTTTGTCCGCGAATTCGGCACCACGGGCGCTGCTGCGCGAAAACACCGCAGTGTGCACCACCTCCGGCACCTGGCGGCTGGCGGTCAAAAGGCTCAAAGTGATGGAGCTGGTCCCAATGGTTGCAAGGCGCATGGTGACCAGCCTACGGCTGCGGTGTGTCCCAAGTCTCCAAAGTTGCAGTTGTGCAAAAAGTGCCTGAGTGCAAATATTGCACGCATGCAAGAAATGAGTCTGCGGGAGCGGAAGAAGGCCGAAACCTGGGAGGCCATCCACCAAGAGGCCGCACGTGCCGTGTTGGACCGCGGTCTGGAGGCGGTCAAGGTAGAGGAGATTGCCCAGGCAGTGGGAATCTCACCGCGCACCTTCTTCAACTACTTCCCGTCCAAGGACCACGCGGTCCTGGGACTGAAAGACCCGGTGGTGCCGCAGGGTGCTGCTGACCGTCTGACACCGGGGCCGGATCTGCTGCTCAAGGCCGTTGAGCTTCTGGACCACGTGGTGCGCTCGGCTCGGCCGACCACTGAACATTCCTTGCGCCACCGGCTGTTGGCCGAACATCCACAACTGATGGGTCTGCACAAGCAGTCCCTTCACCGCACCGAGGACCTGGTGCGCACCGCACTGCTGGAGCGGCTTGCGGAGACCGGCTCGACGCAACTTCAGGACAACGACGACGTCCCCATCACCGAGCGCGTTCGCATGCTCGTGTTGGTGGCAGGCAGCATTCTGCGCTTCGCCTGGACCGGTCCTGACCATGTGCCAGGTCAGGACCCCACGGCCCAAGATCTCCAACGGGCCGTGGACACCTATCACTTTTTGAACAGAACGGATTTGTCATGACCACAACACAAGACACTGAGCGTGACCCCTTCCCGGAAACCGCCCCCACCACCGTGGTGGGGGCTTACACCGGGTCCATCGGCGTGGTCGGTTGGGAGCCGGGCAAGCGCTCGGCCGAGGAGAAGAACACGCAACGCCTGCTGCCCATCTTCCTGGGCCTGATGGTGGCCATGCTGCTGGCTGCATTGGATCAGACCATCTTTTCCACGGCCCTGCCCACCATCGTGGGAGACCTGGACGGTGTGCACCAGATGCAGTGGGTGATCACCGGTTACATCCTTGCCTCCACGGTGATGATGCCCGTGTACGGAAAGATCGGTGACCAGGTGGGCCGCAAGCCGGTGCTGCTGGTGGCCATTGCCCTGTTCATGCTGGGCTCCGCCATCAGCGGCATGGCCACCGACATCGACTGGATGATCGGTGGCCGTGTGGTCCAGGGTCTGGGCGGTGGTGGCCTGATGATCCTTTCCCAGACGGTGATCGCAGACATTGTTCCTCCGCGTGACCGCGGCCGATACATGGGGCTGATCGGTGGCGTTTTCGCCCTGGCCTCCGTGGCAGGTCCGCTGCTGGGCGGTTGGTTGACTACAGGTCCCGGATGGCGTTGGGCGTTCTGGATCAACATTCCGCTGGGCCTGATCGCCTTTGGCCTGTTCGCCTTCCTGCTCAAGCTGCCGCGTCCGCAGAACCAAGTGAAGGTCGATTTCGCCGGCATGATCACCCTGGGTGCAGCAACGGTGGCTCTGATCCTGGCTGCCACGTGGGGTGGCAGCGACTATGCGTGGGACTCTTGGCAGATCCTGTCCCTGTTCGCCGCCGTCGTGGTGCTCTCCGTGGTGTTCGTGCTGATTGAGCGCAAGGCAGCCCAGCCCGTGCTGCCGCTGAGCCTGTTCCGCAGCCGCAGTTTTGTGTTGACCATGTCCGCAGGCTTGTTCATGGGAATCGCCATGTTCGGGGCGCTCGGCTACATGCCCACCTACCTGCAGATGGTGCACGGAGCCACCGCAACGGAGTCTGGTCTGCTGATGATCCCCATGATGGGTTCCATGCTGATCACCTTGATCGTGACCGGGCAGATCGTCTCCCGCACGGGCCGGTACAAGATCTTCCCGCTGGTGGGCATGGTGATCATCGGGGTGGCTCTGGTGTTGTTGAGCCAGCTCTCCGTGGACCTGCCCGTGTGGCGTGTCTGCTTGGCGCTGGGTGTCCTGGGCCTCGGATTGGGCATGACCATGCAGATCTTGGTGCTCATTGTGCAGAACGTGTTCTCCCCGGCCATGGTGGGCACGGCCACTGCGGGCAACAACTTCTTCCGCCAGGTGGGTGCCACCCTTGGTTCGGCCGTGGTGGGCAGCTTGTTCGCCTCCCGCCTGATGGATCTCTTGGAGCAGCGCATGCCGGCCGGGACCATGTCCGGTGCCGGTGGTTCGGATGCCTCCGCGGGCTTCACCCCGGAGCTGGTGCACACCTTGCCGGGCCAGATCCAGAGCGTTGTGGTGGGCGCCTACAACGACGCCTTGATTCCCATCTACCTGTGGCTGGTGCCGTTTGTGGCGGTGGGTGCAATCCTGATGTTCTTTGTCCCGGAGACCACATTGCGCACCTCCAACCGGATCACCTCGGAGGACACCGCTTCATCGGAGAAGGAGCCCGCCCAGCAGCGCTGAGCTTGACCCCCTCCC
This sequence comes from Kocuria sp. ZOR0020, assembly GCF_000800955.1. Classification (NCBI taxonomy): domain Bacteria; kingdom Bacillati; phylum Actinomycetota; class Actinomycetes; order Micrococcales; family Micrococcaceae; genus Kocuria; species Kocuria sp. ZOR0020. The sequence goes on along the minus strand of NZ_JROX01000166.1, from coordinate 7,389 downwards.
AGCCGGTCGAGACCTGCATCACATACCATGCAGGTCTCGACCGGTTTCTTGTATCCACAACCGGCCCATCCCCGCGCCGTGTGCGCGGTGACCCGAGCGCAAAGGAGCGACCGTGGGACTTCTGGACACCTCAGTTTTTGAGCACAAGGTTTTCACCGGCCAGTGGAAGGAGGGCGGCGGGGACCCCTTGACCGTCCGCAACCCCGCCAACGACGACGTCCTGACCACCATTGGCACGGTGACTCCCGATGAGGTGCACCGCGCTGCTGCTGAGGCCGCTGCCGCCCAGGTTGAGTGGGCGCAGACCCCGGCTTCTGAGCGGGCTGCCATCATGCGCCGGGCCGGTCAGATCTTGGAGGACAACGCGGAGGAGATCTCCGACTGGATTGTGCGTGAAACCGGTGGCATCCCACCCAAGGCTGGTTTGGAGATCCACAACGGTGCCGCCGAATGTTTTGAGGCAGCGGCTCTGCCCACGCACCCGCAGGGCCAGTGGTTGTCCTCGGATTCCCCGCACTGGTCCCTGAGCCGGCGTCGGCCGGCCGGTGTGGTCACCGTGATCTCCCCGTTCAACTTTCCGTTGATTCTCTCCATCCGCTCCGTGGCACCGGCATTGGCGCTGGGCAACGCGGTTCTGCTCAAGCCGGACCCCCGCACCACCATCACAGGCGGTTTTCTGATCGCTCGCGCTTTCGAGGAAGCCGGTTTGCCCGCCGGGGTGCTGCAGGTGTTGCCCGGTGGTGGTGACGTCGGGGCGGCCACGGTGGCAGCTGATCCCGTTCGCATCATCTCTTTCACCGGCTCCACGGCTGCCGGCCGGATGGTGGGGGCTGAAGGCGCCAAGTTGCTCAAGCGCACACACCTGGAGCTGGGCGGGAACAACGCCGTCGTGGTGTTGCCGGGTGCGGATCTGGACCTGGCGGCATCAGCCGGGGCCATGGGGTCCTTCTTCCACCAGGGCCAGATCTGCATGACCACGGGCCGCCATGTGGTCCACCAGGACGTCTACGACGACTACCTGACCAAGCTGACAGAACGCGCTGAGAACCTGGTGGTGGGGGACCCCTCTGCCGGGCCCGTGCACCTGGGGCCGATCATTGACGAGAAGCAGCTGAAGAACGTGGACTCGATTGTCCAAGAGACCGTGATCGCAGGCGGTACGGTGCGCACCGGTGCCACCCATGACGGCTTGTTCTACCGGCCCACGGTGCTCTCCGACCTGACTGCGGAGATGCCCGCGTGGAAGGACGAGATCTTTGGGCCCGTGGCGCCTGTGCTCTCCGTGGGGTCAGTGGATGAGGCCGTGGAGATGGTCAACGCCTCCGAGTACGGGTTGTCCGTCTCCATCATCGGGCCCGTGGGGGAGGCCATGAAGGTGGCCGATCGTGTCCATTCGGGCAAGGTCCACATCAATGAGATGACCGTGGCGGATCAAGCTCAGGCGCCGTTCGGTGGCGTGGGTGCCTCCGGAACGGGGTCACGGTTCGGTGGGGCGGAAGCCAACATCGAGGCGTTCACGGAAACCCAGTGGGTCACCGTCTCCCCGGAGATTGCGCAGTACCCGTTCTGATCGGTACCCGTTCAGATCAGGCGGTGACGCTCACTTGTCCCTGAACCCGTGAGGTGACCGGTCCACCCACCCAGATCTCTGATCCTCGGGTGCGGACGTGGACCTTGGCCGAGCGTCCCAGGCTGGTGCCTTGGGAGACCGTGTAGGAAGAGGGGGCGATCTCCTGCGGCACCAGCCAGGTGGCAAAGCTGGCGCTCAAAGCTGCTGCCGCAGGATATTCGTCCACTCCCAGGGACGGGGCAAAGGAACGCATCTCGTAATCCGCCGGCCCGCCGTCGCCGTAGGCGCCCATGACGCCCACGCACAGCTGACCGAGTTCGTGGATGTCGGGATCCATGCCGATCACGGTTTCGGCGTCGTTGATCAGAAGGCCCAGAAATCCCGGGCCGTTGTCCAGCCACGTGGTGGCCTTGATGTCCTGCGGGTCCAGGCCCAGGACCTCACGGGCCATCTCCACCGTGAGCTCATCGGGTCCGCCGCGATCGTAAAGCGGAGGTGCCGTGAACTGGAGGTGGTTGTTCTCCTCCACCGCAACGTGCACCGTTCCCGCGGCGCACTCTTGAATGAGCTGCCCGGGGGAGCGGGGTTCGTGCCCCTGATCCAGCCAGGCACGGGCAGCAGCCAACGTGGAGAGCCCGGCAAACCGGACCTCCGTGGTGGGGCTGAAGAATCGCACCTGGTAATCGGCCACGGAGTCAGTGGCTGACAGAACAAAGGCCACCTCCGTGGAGGAGGACCACCGGGCAATGTTGGTCATCTCCTCCGTGCTCAGGCTGTCCGCATCCAGGACCACTGCAATGGGACTGCCCTGGAAGGGTGCGGGGGTGAAAACGTCCACCACCACGTGCGGCAGAACGGTGGTGCGGGCAAGCGTGGCGACGTTGGGGAGAGCGGTCATGACCCGTAGGTTAGGGCCAACGTCCGCTGCAGCTGTCATCCAGACAGGCTCAGCGCCAGGATCCCCCTGCAAAAGCGGACGGGTCCATGCGGACACGACGACTCTGAGGGCTCCACCCACACCACTGGGTGCTTCACGTGCGCTGTTCGGAAACCCGGAGACGCTCCAGCATCTGCCGGAAGGACTCGGGCAGGTCCGTCAAGCTCGCCCGTTCGACTGCTGCGCCAAGCGCCGCGGCGTCCTTGGCCGACAGATCTGCGTCCTGCTCCCGCAAGGCGGCCAGGAATGTGGGCCAGGTCTGCAGTTCGGTTTCCAGATTCTCCTGCCACGCCGCCCAGTGGGGTCCCACAACGCCTGGATCCCCGCACCCCCAACTCGCCTGCTCACTGGGACACGGCAGGGTGGCGGTCAGAGCGGCCGTCTGCACCTGACGGGTTCGGAGCACTCGGTGAGCCTTGGCCGCATGGGGTGGGAGAGCGCCGCCGTCGCCGTCGAAAATCACGTACGTGCGTACCCCAAGCTGCTCGGCCAGGGCACGCAGCGCAGCCAACCGCACCTTGCTGTGCGCTGTGACCACGGTGCAGTGCCCAAGACCCCAGCGGCGCAACAGCACCGAGAAAACGGTGCGGTCCGTGGGGCCTTCCACCAGGACGGCGTGCTGCGCTCGCAAGAGTTGGGCAAGATCAGCCGGGTCCGTGCCCCACAATTCCCGCAGCACCTGGTTGCGGGGCCGGTTCAGCGCGGTGGCCAGGGCCGCCATGTCCGGGCGCAGAACCCCAACCGGGGTCACCCGTGCCAGATGCACAATCCACTCCCCGGGAAGGGGGTCCGCAGGGTCCGGCAGCAGCAGTGCGTTCCTGTGACCGCACGCCGTGGCCATGTGCTTGGCCTGACCGGCGGCTCGACGCAGCTCCCGCAGGCGATTCGCCCGAGCGTGGCTTCCCGACGACGCCGCCCCCGTCGGACCCGAAGTGGATTGCGCTGGGGGCAATCTCAGGTCCACAACGGTCTGATCAGTCAACCCGGCGGCATCCAAGGCGGCCCATGGATGTGCCACGGTGCCAAATCCAGCGCACACGGCCACCGTCAGTCGGGCCGGAGACCCCTGAACGGGCGACGCCGACCGGACCTGCCTGCCGCTGAGGTGTGAACGTGCCACCTGGTCAGCTTAAGTGCGCTGCTATCACGGGGCGGGGCCTCATCCATAAGTTGGAGTACGGGTACACGAAACATTGTGACAAGTCCGGTGGTTCATTCTCTCGGTGGATGTTTCAAGCCAGCAGGTCAGCGACCATGGACATGTTCGCTCGTGTGAGCGGGCACCACCGCACCCAAATGCAGCAGGAGGCGACGGCGATGGAACCGCCGGTCCTTGAGACCGAAAACCTGGTCAAAGTCTACGGACGTGGAGCCAACCGATTCGATGCCCTCAAGGGACTCACCTTGGAGATCAAGCGCGGGGAATCCGTGGCCGTGATCGGGAAGTCCGGATCAGGCAAGTCCACGCTCATGCACCTGATGGCGCTGTTGGACCGTCCCTCCCAGGGAGTGGTGGCGCTCAACGGGCGGCCCGTTTCCGAACTGAAGAACAAGGAAATCCACAAGGTCCGTAATCAGAGCTTTGGATTCGTGTTCCAGCAGTTCTTCCTGAACCCGAATCAGACTGTTCTGGAAAACGTGGTTCTGCCCCTCAAGATTGCGGGTCTGTCCAAGCGGGAACGCAATCAGCGCGGCATGGAGGCTTTGGAGCGCCTGGAAATGGCGGACAAGGCCAAGAACAAGGCAACGGATCTCTCCGGTGGTCAGAAACAGCGCGCCTGCATCGCCCGCGCTCTGGTGACCAACCCGTCCGTGATTTTTGCTGACGAACCCACCGGCAACCTGGACTCCAACACCTCCGAGGTGGTGGAGGAGATTCTCTTTGGCCTCCAGCGCGAACGCGGCATCACCCTGGTGGTTGTCACCCACGACGACGACCTCGCCGCCAAGTGCGACCGCCGCATCCACCTCAAGGACGGGGAGATCGTCTCCGTGGAGGAGGGGCGGTTGGATGCCACCCACGGTGAGCCGAACCAGCAGTCGGCGTCGTCTGCCGGTGACGCCGTGCCGGCACCGAACTACAGGGCCACGGAGCCCTGGGCCGCAACCGGCGGCAGCACCAGCAGCGCTTCAGAGGACGGCCCCAAGCACCGTGAGGAGGGAACTCGATGAAATCCACCGACGTAGTCACCACAGCCCTGGGCAACACCATGCGCTCCAAGGCGCGCACCATCCTGACCGTGATCGCCATCTTCATCGGTGCCTTCACGCTGACCCTGACCTCCGGTCTGGGCGTGGGCATCAACACCTACATCGATCGACTGGTGCAGGGTTTTGGGGATCAACAGCAGCTGTACGTCCAAAAGCCCTCGCAGCAGTCCAACCAGCCAACAGATGCCGGCCCGCAGGAATACGACCCCGAGGAAGCAGCAGGCGCCCGGGAAGGCAACTTCGGTCTGCAGATGCTCAGCACCTCGGAGATCGACGAGATTCGTGACATCGACGGTGTCGAGTCCGTGGAACCCCTTGTAGCGGTGTCCCCGACCTACCTGGCCGATGAATCCGGTGACCAGTACATCGTGTCCCTGGGGCTCCCCAGTGACGCCAGTAGCTTGGAGTACGCGGCAGGCGAGGCTCCCCAGCGGGACGCCGATGAGATCACCATCCCGACCACCTGGGTGGAGTCACTGGGTTACGACAACGCAGAGGATGCCGTCGGCGGGACCGTCAACATCGGCATGACCAACGCGACCGGTGAAAGCCAGGAGTTCGAAGCCACCATTTCCGGTGTCACGGAGATCATGCTGTCGAACCAGGGTTCTCAGCCCACGCCGTCGACGTCCTTCACCGACCGACTGTACGAGTACCAGAATGAAGGACTGCCTGAGCAGGCGGTTGAAAGCCAGGGTTACGCCATGGCAGTGGCTGACGTCCCCAACCTTGATCAACAGGACTCGGTCAAGGCCGCCTTGCGTGAAGAAGGCATGGTGGGCATGACTGTGGAGGACCAAATCGGCTTGCTCCGCGGCATCATCAACACGGTGACCTGGGTCTTGAACGGTTTTGCCCTGATCGCCCTGCTGGCAGCGGCCTTTGGCATTGTGAACACCCTGCTGATGTCCGTTCAGGAACGAACCCGTGAGATCGGTTTGATGAAGGCACTTGGCATGTCCCCGGGCAAGATCTTCGGTTTGTTTTCATCCGAGGCCGTGCTGATCGGGTTCATTGGATCCGTCATCGGCGTGGGTGTGGGCGTTGTGGCCGGTACCGTGGCCAACGCATTGCTGACGGGTGAGGGTGGGGCTCTGGCCAACGTGGCTGGTTTGACTCTCTACGGCATCGCGCCTCTGCAGCTGGTGGGCATCATCCTGCTGATCATGCTCATCGCCTTCATTGCAGGAACCCTGCCGGCCGCTCGGGCCGCTCGAAAGGACCCCATTGACGCACTGCGTCACGAGTGATCGTGCGCACCGGGCCGGTGCGGTCCGGCAGATGTCAGACCGCACCGGCCCCAACAACCAACGAGCTCTACGTCAACCCATGAGCTCAGCATCAACCGATTGGTTCACCATCAACAAGGAGGAGATTCCGTTGACGAACGCACCACAAGACCCTCAGTACCCCCAGCAGCCGCAGAACCCCCAGTACTCGCAGAATGCCCCGTACGCCCAGGGTGGCAACAAGTACGGCACTGCCGGTTACGACCCCAACCAGAACTTTGAAATGACCCAGCCCCCGCGGATCAACCGCTGGTTCCAGGTCACTGTGGCTTCCCTGGTGCTGTTCCTGGTTTACAGCGCGCTGGGTGTGGCCATGCTGTTCCACTCTGACTATGCGCAGCTTTTCCGTGATCAGTTTGCGGAGTCAGGGCAGACCCTTCCGCAGGGCATGAACATGGATGACATGGTTGCAGCCAGCCAGATTGGCGGCGCTGTATTCCTGATCATCTTTGCCCTCCTGGGCCTGGTGATCTACGCACTGGTTCTGCTGGGCATCAAGAAGCGATGGAATTGGGCCCGCATCCTGGGCATCGTCGTGGCCATCCTGACCACCCTGTACTTCGCCTGGAACCTCATCAGCTCGCTCACCATGGCAAGCGCAGGCGGGATGCTGGCGATTGTGTCCATCGTCGTTCTGTTGATTCTGGTGCTGGTCAACGTCTACTGGCTGATCCTGGCGTTCAACCGCAGCATCGCCCTGTGGATGAGCCGCCGCGCTTGAGTCACAGCATCAGTGTCTGAGCACATGGCACCTGCGCCTGGGCCGCGGGAATCACGCGGTCCGGGCGGTGCCGTGCCCAAGAACCGGCAGGGCGCTGTACGCCCGCGGACCGTGAACCTCCTGGTGGGGTTGACGGTCCTCTCACTCTTCCTGCACGTGGCCGGCTCAATCGCCAGCATCACGGCACTGCGCAGCGCCCCCATGCTGGAGTCCCTGCGCCGGCAGTACTCCCTGCAAGGTGTGCCTGCGGACCTCATTCACAACGACGCCCTGCGCAACTCCCTTCTGGCGTCCACCATGGGCAACATGGTGCTTGGCCTGATGATCACCAGCCTGTTCGTCGTCGTGCTGTTCGGGATCATGGCGGGAAGCGACTGGGGCCGCTGGGGCGGACTGGTGCTGACCGCAGCCTTCCTGATCTGGAACGCCGTACAGGTGGCCCCGTGGATCCCCACTGACAAGGCACCAGGCCTCTACGGCCAGGTTTCTGCCGGCATTTCCATCGCATTCCTGGTGGTCAGCCTGTTGTGGCTTGCCGTCGCTTTCACAGCCCCGGTCAAACAATGGTTCCGCCGGGCACCCCAACCTTCCTGACCTGAGAGGCCGGCCACCATGTCTTAGCCTCGATCCACCGATCGGCCGTGTGCTGTGGGGGTCGCCT
>NZ_JROX01000165.1:0-5741 GCF_000800955.1 Kocuria sp. ZOR0020 | reverse complement strand
ATCGATGTTGAACCGCCACGGGGAGAACAGGCGGGTGTGGCCCCATGCGCGGATGGCAGCCGCGACGGTGCTGCCGGCCTCCAGCACCAGCGGCGTGAGGCCGCGTTCGCGGAGGTGGGCGGCGGTGGCCAGCCCGACGGGGCCGGCACCGATGACGACGACCGGCAGACTGTGGGTGGTGGTGTCAGGCATGGCTGGTCTCCTGAAGGACGGCCGTGGTTGCCTGTTCGGTGGCGGCGAGGAAGCGTTCGGCGTCCAGGGCGGCGGCGCACCCGGTGCCGGCCGCGGTGATGGCCTGCCGGTAGCGGTGGTCGACCGCGTCGCCGCAGGCGAAGACGCCGGGCAGGTTGGTGGCGGTGGTCGGGGCATCGACGACGATGTAGCCGTCCGGGTCGAGGTCCAGCTGGCCCTTGACGAGTTCGGTGCGGGGCAGGTGCCCGATGGCGACGAAGATCCCGGTGGCGTCCAGCTGGCTGATGCTGCCGGTGATCGAGTCGGTCACGCTCACGCCGGTGACCTTCTCGTCTCCGTGGATGGCAGTGATCTGGCTGTTGTAGAGGAAGCGGATCTTCTCGTTGTCGTGTGCCCGCTGGGCCATGATCTTCGAGGCGCGCAGCGTGTCCCGCCGGACCACCACGGTCACGGTCGCGGCGAACCGGGTCAGGAACAGTGCCTCCTCCATGGCCGAGTCCCCACCGCCGACGACGATGATGTGCTGGTCGCGGAAGAAGAACCCGTCGCAGGTGGCGCACCAGGACACGCCGTGCCCGGTGAGACGTTTCTCATCGGCCAGTCCGAGCTCTTTGTACGCCGAACCCGTGGCGACGATGACGGCCGGTGCTCGGTAGGTGGCACCGGACAGGGTGGTGACCTCCTTCAGGGGCCCGGTCAGGTCGACGGCGGAAGCGTCGTCGTACTCGATGCGGGCACCGAAGTTGGCGGCCTGCTCGCTGAGCCCCATCATGAGTTCCGGGCCCTGGATGCCACCGGGAAATCCGGGGAAGTTCTCGACGTTGGTGGTGTTCATTAAGGCGCCGCCGTGGGTGACGGATCCGGCGATCACCCGCGGGGCCAGCCCGGCGCGTGCCGCGTAGATGGCGGCGGTATACCCGGCGGGGCCGGACCCGATGATGATCAGCTCATCCGTTTGGGTGCTGGTGGTCGTCAGGTGTCAGCGCCTCACTTCGCGCCGGTCGAGGCCGGCAGCAGCTCGGAGACAAGCTGCTCGATGCGGGCCTTGATGTCATCGCGGATCGGGCGGACCGCCTCGATGCCCTGGCCTGCGGGGTCTGCGAGGTCCCAGTCCTCGTAGCGCTTGCCCGGGAAGATCGGGCACGCGTCCCCGCAGCCCATGGTGATGACGACGTCGGAGGCCTTGACGGCGTTGGTGGTGAGGATCTTCGGGGAGGCAGAGGTGATGTCGATGCCGTCTTCTGCCATCGCCTCGACGGCGACCGGGTTGATCTGGTCGGCGGGTTCCGAGCCGGCCGACCGGACCTCGATCCGGCCGCCCGACAGTTCGGTGAGGTAGCCGGCGGCCATCTGGGAGCGGCCGGCGTTGTGGACGCACACGAACAGCACGCTGGGCTTGGTCGTGGTGGTGTTGGGGGCAGCGGTCATAGGACCATCCAATCCGGGAGTGGGTTTTCAGTCGTTGAGAAGTGCGGAGTGCAGAGCCTGCACGCGGGTGTCGATGTCGTCGCGGACCAGGCGCATCCGTTCGATGCCCTCGATGCCGCGCTCCGAGGGCTCATCGGTGTTCCAGGTCTCGATCGTGGCGGTCATACCGTCGAAGGGTTCGACGTGTGCTTCCTCGCCGAGGACGATGACCCGGTCGACCCGGCGCAGCAGCTCGGGATCGATGGACTTGGGCGATTCTCCGGACATGTCTGCGCCCACCTCGGCGACCACGTCGGCGGACAGGGCGTTGAGGGAGGTGCCGGGCTTGGTGCCGGCCGAGTGCACCTCAACCGCGTCGCCGGCCCGGTGGCGCATCAGCGCGGCGGCCATCTGGGACTTGCCGCCGTTCTTGACGCAGACGAAGAGGACGCTGGGCCTTTTCGGTTCAGAGGTGCTGGTCATGCTCGGACTCCAGAGGTTCTGCGTGCGGGGACAGTCGGGTCGTTGGGGAACAGCTTGGGACCGGCCCAGAGAGCGACGTAGACGAGACCGACGAGGACGGGGACTTCGATCAGCGGGCCGACGACACCGGCCAGCGCCTGCCCCGAGGTGATCCCGAAGGTACCGATCGACACCGCAATCGCGAGCTCGAAGTTGTTGCCCGACGCGGTGAAGGCCACGCTGGTTGACTTCGCGTAGTTCAGGCCCACAGCTTTGGATGCGAAGAGGCTGATGGCGAACATCAGGACGAAGTACAACAGCAGCGGCACCGCCATCCGGGCCACATCCAGGGGCTGCGAGGTGATCGCCTCACCCTGCATGGCGAACAGCAGCACGATGGTGAACAGCAGTCCGTAGAGCGCCCAGGGACCGATCCTCGGCAGGAACTTCTCCTCGTACCACTCGCGGCCCTTGGCCTTCTCCCCGAACACGCGGGTGAGGAAGCCGGCCAGCAGCGGAATGCCGAGGAAGACCAGTACCGAGGCCACGATCGCCCAGACGGAGAACTCCGCCGAGGTCGTGGGCAGTCCCAGCCAGGACGGCAGCACCTGCAGGTAGAACCAGCCCAGCGCGCCGAACGCCACGACCTGGAACACGGAATTGATGGCCACCAACACGGCGGCGGCCTCCCGGTCCCCACAGGCCAGGTCGTTCCAGATGAACACCATCGCGATGCAGCGGGCCAGACCCACAATGATCAGCCCGGTGCGGAACTCCGGCAGATCGGGCAGGAACACCCAGGCGAGCGTGAACATGAACGCCGGGCCGACGACCCAGTTGAGGAACAGCGACAGGGTCAGCAGCTTCCGATCTCCGGTCACCCGATGCATCTCGTCATAGCGGACCTTCGCCAGCACCGGATACATCATGACCAGCAGGCCGATGGCGATCGGCACGGAGATCCCGCCGATCTTCACGGCGTCCAGGGCCGTGTCGAGGCCGGACACGAACCGCCCCAGCAGCAGGCCTGCGGCCATCGCTGCCAGAATCCAGAGTGCCAGCCACCGGTCCAGGAGGGACATCTCCTTCGTCACCGGCACCGCATTCTGCGCGGCCGTCGTTGCAGTGGTGCTCATCAGCACTACGCTCCCTGTATTGATGAATGTCTATGGGACAGACTAAACGGACGCATCGATGGGCGTCAATGTATGATGGGGTGATGGCAACCGCATTCGAAACCGTGAAACTGCTCACCCCCCATGCCAACGACTGCTGTTCGCTGGCGGTCGCACCGCTGGGCGCGGACCAGGCCGAGCAGATGGCCAAAAAGCTCAAAGCGCTGTCCGACCCGACCCGCCTGCGGGTGCTGTCGCATGTAGCCGCGCAGGGATGCGACGCGGTGTGCGCCTGCGATCTGACCGAGACGCTCGACATCAGCCAGCCGACGATCAGCCACCACCTCAAGAAGCTCGTCGAGGCAGGCCTCCTGACGCGTGAGCAGCGTGGGAAGTGGGCGCACTACACCGTGGTGCGCGAAGCGTTCGCTGAGCTGCGCCAGTTCCTCGCCCTGGACGGATGACCGCGCAGTGGAGGTGAGAGGCCGAGTCGATGTTGCCGTCATCGGTGGCGGACAGGCCGGCCTGGCGATCGGCTACTACCTGCGCCGCGCCGGATTGTCCTTCGTGATTCTCGACGACCAGGAGGACCCCGGTGGGGCCTGGAGGCACGTGTGGTCCTCGCTGCGGCTGTTCTCGCCGGCAGAGTACTCATCGTTGCCCGGCCGGCTGATGCCGAGGACCGCCAGCGGCAACCCCGACGCCGATCACGTGATCCGATATCTGGCCGACTACGAGGAGCGGTATGCGCTCCCAGTCGTGCGGCCGGTGCGCGTTGCCCAGGTCGTCCAAACCAGCGAGGGATTCCAGCTGCTCACCGATGCCGGCGAGTGGCGGGCGCGTGCCGTCGTCAACACGACAGGCACATGGTCTCAGCCCTTCTGGCCAACCGTGCCGGGACAGAGGAATTTCTGCGGGAACCAGATCCACAGTGCCGACTATCGCGGCCCGGACCAGTTCGAGGGCCAATCCGTCCTCGTCGTCGGCGGAGCGAACTCAGCCGCACAGATCGCAGCCGATCTCGCCCGCGTCGCGACGGTGACCTGGTGCCTGCGGGGGCAGCCGCGCTACCTGCCCGACGCCGTCGACGGGCGTGAACTCTTCCGGGTGGCCAGCCAGCGGGTGCGCGCACTGGCCGCCGGGGACCCGGACTCCGGCGGCGTCGCGGACCTGGGCGACATCGTTGCCGTCCCACCCGTGAAGAAGGCACGGGATGCAGGGCTGCTGATCCCGCACCCGATGTTCGAACGCTTCACCCCCGACAGCGTGATCTGGAATGACGGCAGCGCACGCCGAGTCGACGCGGTGATCTGGGCCACCGGCTTCAGGCCGGCGCTGCGCCATCTGCGGGCACTCGACCTCCGGGAGTCAGACGGGACGATCAGGCTCGATGGAACGGCCTCACCCCGGATCCCGGGGCTCTATTTCGCGGGCTACGGGGACTGGACCGGCCCCGGATCGGCCACCCTTATCGGAGTCGGATCCACCGCGAAAGCCACGGTCGGCGCCATCGCCGACCACCTTGACTCTGCCACGACTGCTGCGGCCAGCTCTGCCCGAGCGCGGTGACCACGGTTACGTCAACAAATCCACCTTCGACGTGGAAGCCTCAAACAAGTCGCGCCCGGAGGATCCCGAGGAACTCATCGGCCCGTTCGACCTGTCTGGCGAGCTTCTCGCGCTTGGCGTTGGCGTCTCCCAGGAGTGCAAGGAGCTTCTCTCGTGCCTTGCTTCGTTCGGTGTCGGGTGCGTCGCTTTCAAGCACATCGAGCAGGGTGAGCAGTTCGCCCATCTCGGCGGTGGAGTAGTTCAGCGCCTTCATCCGGCGAATGGTCATGAGGCGCCGGAAGTCTTCGTCGGTGTAGACCCGGAACCCGCCTTCGGTCCTCCCTGTCGCAGGAATCAAACCGATCTCTTCGTAATGTCGCAGGGTCCGGGAAGACAGCCCCGACTTCTCTGCCATCTCACCGATGTGCACTCTCATCTCCATCTCGTCCTCGCCGCCGATCCTCCACTGCCGCGGAGGACCGGTTTGCACCAACCCTAACGCAACGTTAATGTTAACCTCGAACTCTGACGTGCCGTGAAGGTTCACGGCGAGCTCCCCTCTCTTTCGCTAGGAGACCTCTGTGTCCACAGCCCTGACTTCGACCGGCGAGCAGAATGCTCCCACTCCCGAGGAGCGCCAAAGTGTCCGCCTGACGCTGCGGCGCCCGGGGTGGCTCAAGACCGAGATCCTCGCCGGCCTCGTCGTCGCCCTGGCGCTGATTCCCGAGGCGATCGCCTTCTCGATCATCGCCGGGGTCGACCCCCGGGTCGGTCTGTTCGCCTCGTTCACGATGGCCGTCACCACCGCGATCCTCGGTGGTCGGCCAGCGATGATCTCCGCGGCCACCGGCGCGATCGCTCTTGTCATCGCTCCGCTGGTAAATTCGCACGGTTTGGACTACTTCATCGCCGCGGTCATTCTCGCCGGTGTCTTCCAGGTGATCCTTGCCCTGGTCGGCGCGGCCCGGCTCATGCGGTTCATTCCGCGCTCGGTGATGGTCGGCTTCGTCAATGCCC
>NZ_JROX01000164.1:0-2632 GCF_000800955.1 Kocuria sp. ZOR0020 | reverse complement strand
GGGGTGTCACCTCAACATCGGGTGGTGATCTCACGGGGAGGGCAGGGAAGGGCTATCCCCTGAACTCCTCCAGCTCATCCACACCCGGCAGGTGCGGGGAGATCTGCGGCAGCTCCTCCAGGGAGTCCAATCCGAGCTTCTCCAAGAAATACGGCGTGGTGGCATACAGCAGCGCTCCGCTGATGGGGTCCCGGTCCACCTCCGCCAGCAGGCCACGAGCCACCAGGGTGCGCATCACCCCGTCCACGTTGACCCCACGGATCGCAGAAACCCGTGCTCGGCTCACCGGCTGCCGATAGGCCACCACCGCCAGGGTCTCCATGGCCGCCTGACTCAATCGCGAGGTCTGCCCTTCCAACACGAACGCCTGCACCACCGGGGCGAATTCAGCGCGTGAGTAAAACCGCCATCCGCCGCCCACCGTGCGCAGCTCAAAACCCCGGGGTACGACGCCGGAGCTCACCTGGCCCGCCCCGTCCACACTGATCGCGGGGTCAGCAACGGAAGTGGTGTCGGCACTGAGTCCGTCGTATTCGGCGCGCAGGGAATCGAGCGCGGCGCGGACCTCGGCCACGGGTACGGCCAGGACTTTGGAGAGGTCGAATTCACTCACAGGCAGGTCGGCCACCATCAAGATGGCTTCCAGGGCAGCGGCCAGTCCACCGGGCAGGGTGTCCACGTCCACCGGAGCCTGGCGCTTTCCGGCGGCCTCGGGTTCATTGCTCACGCGGACACCTCCTGGGGCGTCACGGAAGCATCGGCTCCGTCGTCGTCGGGAAGAACCGGGCGGTCGTGTTCGTCGGACAACCGGTCCGCCGTCCAATCGAAGGCAGCAGTCCAGGTGACCCAGAGTTCGTCCAGGGGGTGCTCCTGGCGCAGGTCCACGGCCCGGTCGCGGAAGAGTTCCAGCAGGGCCAGGAAGCGGACCACCACCACCAGCACGGATTCGGCGTGGGCGATCAGGGACCGGAAACCGTGTTCGGCGCCGTCTTCCAGCAGCAGGCGCAGTTCCTCAGCCTCCTGCCGGACCGTCACCGCAAAGCCGTGCAGGTGATCCGTTCCCACCTCCGTGGGGGTCTCCGTCCGGGCTTCAAAGGCCTTGCGTGCAATCTCCGCAAACTGCTCCGGCGTGGTACGCCACACCAACTCGGGCAGCAGGGAGGCGAACTTCGGATCCAACGGGACCGAACGGGCCTGGCGCGCAGATTCAATGCGCATGGACTCCCCCATGAGAGCCGCCACGTCCTTGAAGGCCTTGTACTGCAGCAACCGGGCGAACAACAGGTCCCGGGCCTCCAGCAGCGCAAGGTCCTCCTCATCGCTGACCTCTCCACGGGGCAGCAACCGGGCGGCCTTCAAATCCAGCAGGGTTGCAGCAATCACCAAGAACTCGGAGGCTGCATCCAGAGCAGCCGGTGAATTCTCCAGACGCAGAGCACGGACGTACTCAATGAACTCGTCAGTCACCTGCGCCAGGGACACCGTGGTGATGTCCAGCTCGTGCTTGCCGATCAAGCCCAACAAGACCTCGAACGGGCCGGCAAAGTTCTCCAGCTCCACCGCGAACCCGGAGGACAGACCCGGTGAGAGTTCACCGGCGTCCACCTCGGGCACCAGCGTGCTCATCAGGGAGCGCCCCCGCGGGAGATCAGTTCGCGGGCCAACTGGCGGTAGGCCTCCGCACCGGCATGGTTGGAGGCAAAGGACAAGATGGGTTCAGCGGCCACGGTGGCATCCGGGAACTTCACGGTGCGCTTGATGACGGTGTCGAACACCTTGTCCCCAAAGGCCTCCACAATACGATCCAGCACCTCACGCGAATGCAGGGTGCGGGAGTCGAACATGGTGGCCACCACGCCGTCGATGCTCAGCTTGGGGTTCAGGCGGTCCTGGACCTTCTCAATGGAGTCCACCAGCAGGGCCACGGCACGCAGGGCGAAGAATTCGCAGATCAGCGGGATGATCACGCCGTGGGAGGCCGTCAGTGCGTTGACGGTCAACAGACCCAGGGAGGGCTGGCAGTCAATCAGGATGACGTCGTAGTGCTCCTCCACCTTGCGCAAGGCAGAGGCCAGCACCTGCTCACGCGCCACCTCCGTGACCAGCTGCACTTCAGCGGCGGAGAGGTCAATGTTGGCCGGCATGAGGTCGATGTTCTCCACCTCGGTCTCCAGGATCACGTCCCAGGGATCCACGCCGCGTTCCATCATCACGTTGTAGATGGTCTGATCCAGCTCATGCGGGTTCACACCAAAACCAGCAGACAGCGCACCCTGGGGGTCAAAGTCCACCATGAGCACCTTGCGCCCACATTCGGCCAAGGCCGCACCCAAGTTGATGGTGGAGGTGGTTTTCCCCACGCCACCCTTCTGGTTCACCATCGCGATGATCCGCGCCGGCCCGTGAGACTCCAGCGGCGCAGGATCCGGGAAAGTCCTCAAGGGACGGCCGGTGGGGCCCACTTTGCCCGCGCTGGCATCGTCCAGTTCGGGAAACCGGGCCTCGCTCTTGCTGCTCACTTAAGGTCGTCTCCTCGGTTGATCGCGTCATCTTCAGGTGCGGGAAGTGGCTGGCGGTCAGCTCACACACTTCGGCCAAGACTACCGCCGGGGCACTTTTTTCGCAGAACCAC
>NZ_JROX01000163.1:0-2285 GCF_000800955.1 Kocuria sp. ZOR0020 | reverse complement strand
TGAGCACCGTGTTCTTCGGCGGGGGCACGCCCACCCGGTTGGCAGCAGCGGATTTGGTCAGCGTGCTGACCACGGCGCGGGAAACCTTTGGGATCACGACGACGGCGGAGGTCACCACCGAGGCCAATCCCGACTCCGTGACGCTCGAGGACCTGCAAACCCTCTCCGATGGTGGCTTCACCCGGGTGTCGTTCGGCATGCAGTCGGCCGTGCCCCATGTGTTGGAAACGTTGGATCGGACGCATGATCCGCGCAATGTGGGACCTGTGGTGCAATGGGCCAAACAAGCCGGCCTGTCCGTGAGTGTGGATCTGATCTACGGCACCCCGGGGGAGTCAGTGGCCGACTGGGAGCAGTCCTTGCAGGAGGCCATCTCTTATGAGCCCGACCACATCAGCGCTTATTCGTTGATCGTGGAAAACGGGACCAAGATGGCTGCCGCTATGCGCCGCGGTGAGATCCCCATGATCGATCCTGATGACCAGGCCGAGAAGTACGAACGTGCCGATGCACTGTTGGGTCAGGCCGGCTATCAGTGGTACGAAATCTCCAACTGGTCCCGTGCGGCACAGGGACGCACGGCGGCGCAGAATCGCTCCGCGCACAATCTGGCCTACTGGCACAATCAGGACTGGTGGGGGATCGGTCCCGGTGCCCACAGCCACGTGGGTGGTGTTCGGTGGTGGAACCGCAAACACCCCGTGCCGTACACCAATGCGGTGCGTGACGGGATCTCACCGGCCGCCGGGCGCGAATCCTTGGATGCCGGCACTCAGCTGTTTGAACGCATCATGCTGGAAACCAGGACTGTTGATGGTCTGCCGATTTCAGTTCTGCAGGAATCCGAACGCCACGAGGTGGCGGGACTTGTGGCCGAGGGCTTGATTGACGGCCGTGCGGCCATCGCAGGTCAGGTGGTCTTGACCCTGAAGGGACGTTTGTTGGGCGATGCCGTGGTGCGCCGCCTTGTCCCTCAGCTCTCCTGAGAACGCCCTTGGGCTTGCCTGACACTGACGATTTCACCGGTGGAGGTCATGGGGCCGGAGGCCATGCGGGCCGCCTTGCGTTCGGCACGACGTCGGGTGACGACGTCATAGAGGTACCAGTTGAAGCGGTAGACGAACGGCCGACCCTTGTTGACCACAATGGCTGCCTGCAGCGAGCAGACTGCCAGGAACAACCACGCTGCCGCGGCCACCAGGGCGAAGATCCACCCGACGTAGGGGATGAAGGCCAGCAGCACGCCTGCAAGGACCACCAGGCTGGGGGTGAGGGTGAAGTTGGCTGCTTCCAGGGATTCCTGCTCCGTGAAGCGGGCGCGGCCACGGGACCACCGGTGCATCACGATGGCCGGCAGACAACCGGCAATGCCGAGCATGTGCGCCAGAGTGGCTATTTGTTGGTCATCGGACACGCTCATGGGGCGAGGCCGGGCTGAGACACCTTCAAAGGGGGTGCTGCTCTGGTCCTGGCCGGAAGTGGATCCGGGGTTCGGATCTTCTTCGCGGGGTCCTCGGCTGCTGTTGGTCGAAACGGCCACGGGTCACCTTTGTGATCAGGACTGCACCCCTGGTGCGGTCACTTGGTCGGGGCTGCGCAATGCCGCCCGGGGGGGGAAGCAGCGCCATGGTCAGAGCAGAGTTTACCTGGCGGTGGCCGCGTTGCCGGGAACGGTCACAAAATCGATGAGTTCCTCCACCTGTCCCAGCAATTGTGGTTCCAGGTCCGCGTAGGTGTTGACGCGGGAGAGGATGTGACTCCACGCCTTGCCCAGGTCCTCGGCCGTGGCGTGGGGCCACCCCAGTCCCCGGCAGATCCCGGTCTTCCAGTCCTGACCGCGGGGCACATGGGGCCAAGCCGGAATGCCCAGCACGGATGGTTTCACCGACTGCCAGATGTCGATGTACGGGTGGCCCAGAATCAGCACGTTGCCGGGCGCAGCAGGAACCTGCATGGCCTGGGCGGCAAGACGGGACTCCTTGGAGCCCTCCACCAGGTGATCCACCAGAATGCCCAGACGGCGCGTGGGGCTCGGTTGGAACTGCTTCACGGCGGCTGCCAAATCATCCACGCCGTGCAGGGGCTCCACCACAACGCCCTCCACCGCCAGGTCATGGCCCCAGACCTTGGCCACCAGTTCGGCGTCGTGCTTTCCCTCCACCCAAATGCGGGAGGCCTGCGCCGTCCGGGCCCTGAAACCCTCCACCTCCACGGAGCCGGAACGCGTCCGACGCCGGGCGGGGGCGGCGGGCGCCCGCCGCGGTTCAGCGGCAATCACCGGTTGG
>NZ_JROX01000162.1:0-7847 GCF_000800955.1 Kocuria sp. ZOR0020 | reverse complement strand
GCTGACGGCGCGGCGGTGTCGGGATAGAAGTCGAGGTCTCCCGAGGCAAGTCCGCGACATCCTCACGGCCTGTTCCACCACCGGACGCAACCCGCTCACACGATCACGAGACACGTTGCTGTTTCATCTGCTGTGGGAGACGGGGATGCGCATCGGAGAGGCCCTCAATCTCCAGCACCGCGACATCTCAACAGGGCGAGGCGAAACCCCCTGGATCGAGGTCATCGCCCGCCAAACCCACCCACACGGCCTTCGAGGCAAAACCAGTACACCACGCCGGATCTACATCTCAGACGAGCTGGAGAACGCCTATACCGCCCATCTCTGGGCACTGATTGACACCGGAATCGACATCGACGTACCGAACCTCGCTGCGCACCCGGTCTTCGTTAACGTCGTCAGGGATCCACGGTGGGCTCCGATGAGAGCTGAAACCGTGTACCAAAAAACCCGAGCCATTCACGCCCATCTCCAGCCCCTACCCCGGTTTACACCCCATTGGTTCCGGCACACCCATGCCACCACGCTGTTAATGGCTGGTACTCCACCGCACGTCGTCATGCGGCGGCTAGGACACTCCGATGTTCAAACCACATTGAACACCTATGGGTGGGTCACCGAAGATGCCGAGTTACGAGCCCTGGGCAGTTGGCAGACCCTCACCGAGTCGTGGCGGGGCTTGGCATGAACGACCACCTGGAACTCACGACAACACCGCAGTCCCAGCCGCTTGGGGTATGGAATCGACGGTGGGCTGCCGTAACACCATTGTGGCGCGAGGGCTGCTATCAGATCAGTCAGCCACCCTTCAGCGAGGTCTTCACCCAAAACAGTAACTATCCACCGGACCGCTTCTTCGATTTCCGCCCCGGTGGCAACACCCGGCTGGGACAGGAACTGGCCTGGTGGGTGTATTCCTGCTGGCATGAGGGACTACGCAAGATCGAGCCTTCCATGCTCCGATGGTGGCAACACGCCGTGACCTCACTGGCCACCACTCGGGAAAACCTGGGGCTGTCTGTGGTCTCGCTGGCTGAGTTGCCTGCCAGCAGCGTTGTCAAAGAAGCCACCCTCCTCTTTCATCAACGCAATGGTCGATTTCCATCGGCGGGTAATCTGCGCAATCTGCGGTCCATCAGCGAACACGTCCATCTATTCGTCAGTGCCCGGACCACCGATTCCCCGTGGTGGTCACCGGACCTATGGTCGCTGCGCGCCGACGACCGGATACCGCGCCGACCTCATGAACCGGTCTCAGACCTCCCGGTGAACCTCCGTGACATCGAACCGATCTGGCTGAGGGAGGGCCTGCGCTTCTATTTCTCTCGCGAGCTGATTCACCAACGTTTTACCTGGACGACCCTGGTCACCCGGTCCCGCAATCTACGTGCCTATTTTGGTCGATTCCTGTTGGAACACATGGTCACCTCTCCTGTCCTCGCCCAGGACACTGAAACGCTTCAAACGTTGATGACCGAGCATCTGAGTTGGCTCCGTTCTCCAGCCGCCACCACATCAGGACGCCCCTTGAGCACGAACACTGTGTCCGCCGTCCAATCAGCCGTGCAGTCCTTCTACGACTATATGTTCGACAACTCAGCTCTCGCCGCCCACTTCACGGCTGATCCCCGATGGGGGCAGATCCGACCAGAGCACACGCGCCTGTGGCCACCCACTAGTTTGGTGCGCTCCAAGAGCCGGCAACGGCAGTCCACTCCGCAATACATCACGGCCGAGGACCTGGCCACGATGGCAGCCTGTATGCCTGTGCTGATGACGCCCACGACCTCTGAGGTCACCATTGAGCTGCCCGGTAGAGAGCCGCTCTCAATCCAAGGTCTCGGGGACCCCCAAGCAGCACGAGCCTGGCTCATTCAAGCAGCAACCGGACGTCGCGTCAGCGAAGTTTTGATGATGGATTACCAGTGCCTGACCCCGGTCCCTGGGGTGAAGTCAGACCAAGCAAGCGCCTTCGTTGCCAGGATGCAGTATCAGCAAACCAAGGTTGATGGTGTCGATCCCACGATTCTGGTCGAGCAATACGTCGTGGACCTGATCCAGGCCCAACAGCAATGGGTCCGCAATCACCTCGGGCGAACTCCTGAGCAACCCGACCCACCCCACCTCTTCGTCACACCGCGTCAGAATTACCAGGGACTACGCCCTCGTTCCTACTCTTCACACTCCCGCGTGCTCTCAAAACTCAACTCCCTCGTCGCCCTGAAGGATCAATACGGCAAGCCGTTGAACTTCACGGCTACGCACCGGCTTAGGCACTCCCGTGCTACGGAATTGCTCAACGCTGGAGTTCCCGTACACGTGGTCCAGGACTACCTCGGGCACCGATCTCCGGAAATGACCATGCACTACGCGAGGACTCTCGCGAAAGTTGCCGAAAGCGAGTTCATTAAAGCTGCTGCGACTGGAGCCTACGGGCAACCCTTGGAAGTCTCTCAAAGAGACACGTACCAAATCGCTCAACTCGAAGGACGCACTGATCGCGTATTACCGAACGGCCTGTGCATGCTCCCGCCAACGCAAACCTGTGACCGTGGGAATGCCTGCTTGACCTGTGCTTCGTTCGCCACCGACGCCAGCCATCTCAGCACCTTGACTACTCAACGCAAAGTCACCGTGGAGCTGATCACCGACCGTCAAACCCTTGTTGAGCAACGTCACGGTCGGCCCATGTCACCAGACAACGCTTGGTTGAAAGCACGACAACGAGAAGTGGACTCCTTGGAGCGCATCATCACCGCCCTGAGCAACACAACGCAATCCGTGAAAGCCCCGGGCATTTCTGCTCGACAGACAGGTAAATAGCTCGACCATGCCTAATAGTGATCCCAACACACAAGGTCTGGATGCTGCGGCCAAACGACGCTCTCAGAATAAGTTCGCGGCTGCTAAAAAAGCTCTGTCAGAGATGATCCGAGCCGGCGAGACCATAACATTTGCGTCCGTAGCCCGACAGGCCGGATGTAGTCAAAACTATCTCTACACAAATCCGAAGCTTCGACAACAAATCATTCGGCACCGTGGCACAAACGTGAATTCTAATCAGCCAGACGTTTCAGTTAATGAGACTCATGGGCAGCAGCAAATTATTGATGCCCTGCGGCATCAGATTCGCCACATGGAAGCTCAACATAAGGCCCAAATCAAGGACCTTCGTAAGGAACTCGATGAGGCGAATCAAGCTATAGAGTTCCTCACGGCCGAACTCATCCTGCTAAGAGCGAATGAAGCGCGCAGTTAAAGATCGTCTCCGCTATGAATCAGCCTCATTGTTTTGAACATTAACGGACGCGGGGACTCGATACACATCCAAGGTTAGGGGCGGCAACCCCAGCCGACCCGTCATGTCTTGAACATACTCACGGGCATATGGGTAGATACTGAAGATCCCCGTGGTGGCACCAAAACTATTCAACTCGTCAGCTTCAAAAGTCACACCCTGCGGAGTATCGAAAAGTGCGACGTAAGTAAATTCCAAGGTTGCGATCTCAGATACGTCGCCATCGCGGTCATCTCCCATAACCTCACCCATATCCATCCTGAAGTCAGAAGTCACAACAAGTGAGTGACGCTCCTCGTTGAATTGGGCAGATGGTTGGATGTCCAAGGTATAGGTCATGGGGTACTCGCCTGATGGGAAGCCCCGATGCTCGACAGTGGTCTTCAGCATCCGAACATCCAGCAGATTCGCGGACCCTGCAACGCGTGCGGCGAGTTCGCGCAACTCCGGTTGCGATTTCGGCATGGTCACGCCGCCTGGGCGTAGCTAGAACGACGCCCCATGGTGCCGAGCTGAGCGTACGTAGCAATGTAGTCGCTCATCGGCACCTGGCTGGGGGCACTGTTGATTGTCACCCGAAACTCCTGACGCGCGGTCATAGGTGCGACAGTAGGCACGCAGGCATCACGCTGCACGTGCACCGACAGCTTGGCACCGACAGCCCTTGCGTAACGCTGAAGAGTCGACAGGTAGGGGTCTTCCCCGCCGTTCTCGAACTCAGACACCGTGGACTGAGTGGTCTCCATGGCCTCGGCAACCTGCTTCTGGGTCAGGTGGGACGACTTCCTCAATGCGACAAGCTCATCGAGCAGGTCAAGGCGCGTCTCTGCGTCCTCTGTTGCTTGCGCAACGGCGGGATCAGCAAGCAGCTCGTCGAAGTCAACCGCCTGGTCAGAGCGCAAGTCTTCGTGCATGGTCATGAGGTCTCCTGTGGTGTATATCGTGTGCAACCGATACGTACACTACCCGAGTGTGGTACCTCCGCAAGCCCATGGTTGTCACACTCTGGAGGACTGGGTCTCACTCAATCCCTTGTGTCAACGTCGTCACGGTGAGCTTGCCGCCAGGTCTTCAGCCGGTCCTTGGCAATCTTCTTGTTTTGCCTGGGAAGCTTCTTCTGGTTCTTGTAGAACACGTGGAGAGCTATGGCATGCACGGGTGTGTCTCTGAAAAAGATCAGCCGAAATGGGTCATTGCCGACCTGCGTCCGCAGCTCCATCAGATGATCCTCGATGGGCTTCACTTCGCCAGAACGTTCGGAACCCGTGCTGTACCTCTTCATAGCGGCGATCAAAGCACCCTGACCATGCTTGGGCAGATCGAGAAGTTCCCGTTTTGCTACGGGTTGACCCTCGTTGCGCGGGCTGTACCAACGCCACTGGCGCTTGACCTGGTCTGCCACTGCCTCTCCCCATCTACGTTACGTCCCTGACCAAGTCGAATCTACAGGGGGAACGAGCGCTCAACAGTTGGCTGTGACGTTCAATCTTGCAAATCCCTGAAATGAACGTCGCGAACGCAGCGGGCACCAACACCCATCCACACCCCTTGCGCCCTCACGGTCTGGTCTCTTTCGAGTGCACGTGAGCGCAATTGTGCACAGAAGGACAGCCGCCACACGACGTGGTCGTGGACGATGGTTCGTCGTCGATGAGAGTGCCCTGATATGCCGTCATCCACGTCCGTTGCCGCCACCTTCGAGACCGTGGATGACATCGATTACCTCCATGGCTTAGCTACAGATAAGTACAACGAACACCGTCCGCATACCGGCTGCGGCAACCAGCCGCCCTCCTCACGATTGATCAACGTGCCCGGTCAGTACATCTAATCACCGCTGGATCGCGAACCGGATCCGCGACATCAAACATGTTTTCGGTATCGACCTGCGGGCACAAAACACCAGGTCATGACCCCCGAACGTCGGCGTGGTCGCTTGCGTCGACCCAGGGTTGACTCTCTACCCTGACGCTGTCTCAGGAAATCGCCTAGTCAGGGAACGTCCGATGATCACCCACACACTTGCAACCGCCACGTCAGTCAACTACCCCGTGGACAACTCCTGGGGCTTTTGGCTCTGGGCCGGAGCCCTCGGTCTCCTCGTCATCCTGGCCATCGCCTGGTGGTCGATCCTCGCGTTCACCGATTCAAGTTCAGGCACGGCAGCCCTGTTCATTGTTGTTTTCTTGCTCTCGTTCTGGATTCAGGCCGCCATCGTTTACGCGCACCTGCCCTACCGGTGGCTGGGATGGACGATGGTTATTGGACTGGCTGTCCTTGCCTATCTGATAACCCGACTTATCGATCCGCACCGCCCCTTGATGACGTATGCGGCTATCGTCCTCACACTGCTCGCCATACCTCTCGCCCCGGTCGTCCTCGCCATGGGACCAGTTCTCGACCAGATCAACAGCTTCCGGGATTTTGTGACCTCGCTCCTCTCAGGTGCCTGAT
Source organism: Kocuria sp. ZOR0020 (assembly GCF_000800955.1). Classification (NCBI taxonomy): domain Bacteria; kingdom Bacillati; phylum Actinomycetota; class Actinomycetes; order Micrococcales; family Micrococcaceae; genus Kocuria; species Kocuria sp. ZOR0020. Next base: position 2,095 of record NZ_JROX01000162.1, on the reverse strand, counting down.
GGGTCTCAGCGTGTGGCTCCAGGCCCGCCGTAGGTTTCGGGGAGGTACTGGGTGTCACGGCGTGCCCACCCTTCCTGTTGCGCCGAGTTCGACTGCACTGCGGCCAGATCTCCCAGCCCGCTTTCGCGCAGCACCCACGCCCCAGTTCCCTGCCGCACGACGGCTGCTGAGGAGTCGCCGATCATGGCCATCGTCACCCGCCCCGGGGGGAGCCGGTCTGCGGTGAGATGCGCCAGGCCCTCAACGACCTCGGTTGCCATCACCACACCGCGGCGCCCATCAGCTGCCACCAGGATGTCCCCGGCCACGACGTCGCGCACCGGGACTGGGTGAGCCCCACCAGGTACTCCGCGGGTGGGCTCAGCTGGTAACGGGCGGCGGATCTCCACCGGGCGCAGTGCCTGGAACGTCGCCGCCACCAACCCGTCACCGTCGCTGAGCGCAGCACGCACCTGGTTCTGTCCTCGGGCCAGGTCCACAACCTCCGAGATCCTGCCACCCAGGCCCTGAACCCGGTCACCGGAACGCAGGTGCTCACCCAGGACCTGGGCTGCAGGGCCCAGGGCTCCGTCCGGACGCTCCTGGAAACTGACCGCTCGCACAGCAGCTTGGCTGTCCATCACACGCACATCCACCAGCCCCGGTTCTGCCTCCTCCCGGATCACTGTTGCGCGGATCCCTTCCAGGTGAACGGCAAGCACTCTTTTGGCGTGCGGTTCGTGGTCCCACAGCCACGCGAGATCTCCTTCACGCAGCTGCCCGACCGTGATCCGTTCCGTGGAGCGTTCTTGGCGGGTGTCCATCGCATGCACCGTGGCCACCCCGAATCCTCGCCCATCCCTGGAGGCGTCACGGACTTCATGTGCTGGAACCGTGGAGTGTAGTTGCACCACCTCGGGTACCACCGCCGGTCGGTTCCCGTGCACGGTGACCATTGAGGTGGGCGAGACCCACAAGGTCACCGGACGCCGGTACTCGGCATCATGCGGTTGCGTGGCGTGCTGCCCGGCGACGTCCAGGTCCAGATCCACGAACCCGGGACCGGTGCGTTGCACCAGGCCCCGCAGCTCTCCGGCCGGCAGCGGGTCGCCGTGACCCATCGGCGCCCACTGCCCATCTGCCGGCAGACTGATGTGCTGCCCGGCCATCACCAAACCTGCCGGCACGGCCCTGTCTGTCTCGCCCAGCACGGTCACAGACACGTTGTGGATCTCTCGCGACGATTCCATGAACCGTTGCCCGGCTCGCAACCCCCCGATCGGCCCGCCCGCTTCGCCCAGTTCCCAGCGTCCGGGGTGATCCACCGACGGAACGAACCCGGCCTTCAAGGCAGCTGCTTCCACCGCTTCACGGTTGGGGACGTCCAACAGCAACACGTCACCGGCGCCCAGATCCCGCACCCTCATTTGCACGTCATCGACCTGGTGCGTAGACCCACTCATCACCACGGGCGCATCCGTGCCCAGGCTGGAAGGATCCAGGGCCATGGAGCGCAGATCAGGCCACACCTCATCGTGACCTGGTGGCCACGCGATGATCTCCAGGTCCTCCACGTCTTTGACCGAGACCTCCATCGGCCCATCCCCGGTGCCCACAACCAGTTGCGGGTGCCCGTCCACGGCGCCAGCGGTGACCTCGCTCACCAGCCCCACAGACCCGACATTAGGGCCCTTCATCGCAACCCAGGACCCAACGACAAGGGCGCCGTCGTCGGTGGTCATCTTCGGATCCTGTCCTGCCGCGCGTGCCTGTTCGGTCAGGCTCAGCGCGGTCCACCGGCGGCCGCGGACCTCAACGATGTCCTCACTCAGGGTCAACGCATCGCGGCGCCCGTCACCGCGCATCACCTCCACCGGCCCATCCACCCTGGGATCGATCACCATGACTGGGCGTCCGTTCTCATCGATGACAACGTCGCCGGCACGCATGTGTTCCCGCGGCACGTGCAGCACCCCGGCCCACACGGTGTGTGTGGCCACGGCGTGGTCGTAGGCCGCTGCCAGTTCTTCTGTGGTGGCCATCCGTCCCGGCGTCCAGGACGCCTCGGCCGGCCACACCGTGCCCTCTGCGCTGCCGGCTCCTCGCGGGCGCAGGG
>NZ_JROX01000161.1:0-5127 GCF_000800955.1 Kocuria sp. ZOR0020 | reverse complement strand
GGTGCCAGCTGCACGCCCAGCAGAGCGGGCTCGCCGAGGGTGAGGGTGCCGGTCTTGTCGAAGACGACGGTGTCGATGCTGCGCACGAGCTCAAGGGCCTTGCGGTCCGAGACGAGGATGCCCTGGCGGGCGGCCCGTCCGGTCGAGATCGAGACGACCAGCGGGATCGCAAGCCCCAGAGCGTGGGGACAGGCGATGACCAGGACGGTGACAACACGGACCAGCGCCATGCTGGGTGTGCCGAGGATCGCCCACACGACGGCGGTGATCGCGGCAGCGAGGAGGGCGAACCAGAACAGCAGGTTCGCCGCCTTGTCGGCGAGGCGCTGGGCGCGGGTCGAGGAGGACTGAGCGTCCTGGACCAGGCGCTGGATGCCGGCCAGCGCCGTGTTCTCGCCGATCTCGGTGACCTGAAGGGTGAATGGCCGATCGGTCGCCACAGTGCCGGCCACGACCCGGTCGCCCCCCCCCGCGCAGGACGGGGACCGACTCACCGGTGACCATGGACTCGTCGATGTCGGCCTCGCCCTCGATCACCTCACCATCGGCGGGGATGCGTCCGCCCGGGCGGACAAGCACGCGGTCGCCGACGGCGAGGTCCGAGGGCGCGACCGTGCGCGTCGAGCCGTCAGGGTCAAGCACCTCAGCCTCGTCGGGCAGCAGGGCCGCGAGCTCATCGAGCGCGTTGGAGGTGCGGGCCAGAGACGCCATCTCGACCCAGTGCCCCAGCAGCATGATCACAACCAGCAGCGCCAGCTCCCACCAGAACTCCAGGTCCGGTGGCAGCAGCCCGAGGTGGCTGCCCCAGGATGCGAAGAACGCCACCGAGATGCCCAGGGTGATCAGGGTCATCATGCCGGGTTTGCGCTGCCGGAGTTCGTCGACCGCACCGGTCAGGAACGGGCGGCCGCCCCAGACGTAGAGCACGGTGCCGAGGATCACGGGGACCCAGGTGATCAGTGCGTTGTCCGGCAACTGGTAGCCCAGCAGGTGCGCGAAGCTGCCGCTGAGAAAGATCGTGGGGATCGAGATGACCAGGGAGATCCAGAACAAGCGGCGGAACATGGCGACGTGGTCATGTCCACCATGTCCACCATGGCCTCCATGGTCACCGTTTCCCTCGTGGCCGCCGTCACCCGAGTGCTCGTCCTGGGAATCGTGGGGGTGATCGGGGGTGGGGGCCTCGCGCAAGGGCGAGGTTCCACCATGGTGGTGGGCGTGCGAATCCGTCATAGTGGCCTCCTCATTCTCGACAGTACCCCCCGGGGGTATGTTTGGCGAGGAGTTTCCGGGAAGTTGTAATGCTTCCTAAGCCCACCCCGGCCACCAGGGCGGGCAGGTAGTGGATAGCGGTCAACCCGATCAGGGCCAGCTCCGAGTTGCGTCAATGCCGCTCAACCGCTTCCGCGGCACGGCCGCGCCTTCGGCGCTCATCGCCGGGACCATCTCCTGGCGCTTAGAGGCCTCGCTCATGGTCGTCTCCCTGATGTTGTCTTGTCGGGGTGGGGCCCGCCCGGTGGGCATTCTCGGCCCTGGTCAGCTCACAGCCCAGCTGTCACAGCAGCTGCTGTGTGGTCGCTCCCCCGTCCACCGTGCGCAACACCTGGTTTTCTGCCATCAGCAGCGCTTCTACGTCACCGTCATCGGTGCGGCTGGCGCCCAGGGCGGTGACCTCCTCGATGGGTTCTTGGCTGGAGGTCCAGTTCGCCCCGGCATCGGTGCTGGTCAGCAGGCGCCCGTCGATCCCTGTGGCGACGATGGTGCGGTCGTCGGCCCAGGCCACCAGTGAGGCCAGCTGGGGGGTGTTCAGGGGGGACCAGCTGGCCCCGTCGTCGGTGGAACGGAGCACGCCGTTTTCCGTGGTGGCCAGCACCGCCCCCGATTTCGGGGACACGGCCAAAGAAACCGGGGCCGAGGGAATGGCGCGCATCTGCCAGGTGCGCCCGTCGGGGCTGAACCGAAGTTGCCCATCGAAGGCGATGATCCCGGCGGGGCCGGCAGCCAGGGCGTGGAAATCCGATTCCCCGCCGCGAGAGAGCACACTCCAGCTCTGCCCGCCGTCGGCGGACTCGGCCAGCCCCAATGGCTCGGGTAGGTCCACGCCCAGGCCGGGGTGGCCTGAGGCCAGGTAGCGGCCGTCGGCGGCGATGGTGAAGCCCATCAGATCCACGATGGGCCCGGCTCTGGTCAGGTCCCCGTCCTCGAGACGGTAGAGGCCCTCGTGGGTGGCCAGCAGCACGGCCCCGTCGGCCGGAGCGCGTGTGATCCCATGGACATGGGTGATCGCCGTGGCCCCGGCGGCGCCCTCACCGGAGGGGGCCGATGTGGAGGCGCCCGGCTGCGGGGAACAGGCTGCGACCGCCAGCCCGGTTCCTGTGACCAGGCCCAAACCGAGGAGAGCCCGTCGGGGCATGAGCGTCATCGGCGGTACCTCATCTCGATCATCATTCCGGCCTCGCCGTGGTAGAGGTTGTGGCAGTGGACCATCCAATCCCCGGGGTTGTCGGCTTGCAGTTGCAGGGCCAGGGATTGCATCGGGGCGAGCATGACCGTGTCTTTGCGTAATCCGTTGGGCAGGGCGAAGGTGTGGCCGTGGACGTGCAGCGGGTGGGCCATCATGGTCTGGTTGGCCGCGTCCAGCTGGACGCGTTGGCCTTCTCGGATCATCAGCGGGTCATTCTTGCCGTATGGAGCGCCGTTGAACCCCCACTGGTAAGGGTCCATCTGTCCGGTCAGCGCCATAGGCAGGGCCACTTCGACGTCCCGGGTCTCCAACCGGGCGCTGTCGGCCGGCTCCAGTTCGGCGCCGATCAGGGCCGGGCAACGCAGTTCCTTCGGCGTCACCGTCGGGGCCGGTGCGGCGCCGGAGCCGGTGCGGATCAACGCCATGGCCTGACCGTCCTTACCCATGGGGGCGGCCACGAACGGGAAGACCCCGTCAGCTAGGGTGACGATCGCGTCGTAACGTTCGCCCATGCCGATGGCCAGCGCGTCCGTCTCCTGCGGCTTCACGGGGAACCCATCGGTGTGGGTCACCTCCATGCGGTGCCCACCGAGAGCGACGGTAAAGATGGTGTCGGCGGCGGCATTGATGATCCGCAGCCGCACCCGGTCCCCCGGCTTGGCGGCCAGCACATCCGGGGCCTCCGGCACCTTGCCGTTGACCAGGTAATGCGGGTAGGTCACGTCCCCGGCGTCCTCGCCGTAGGGCGAGTCTCCACCGCCCTTCATCGGTGCGTGATCCATACCGCCCATAGCCTCCGGGGAGCTCATGTCCATGTCCCCGTGGTCCATTCCGGTCATGCCCCCGTGGCCGGCCCCGTTCCCACTGGAGGAGGTGAGCGCCTGGAGCACGTCCTCGGGCGTGCGTCCCGTGCCGTCGAGCCAGTCATCGAGCACGAGCACCCATTCGTGGTCATAGCGCCCTGGTTCTCTGGGGTCATCGATGATCAGCGGGGCGTACAGAGCCCGGTCCAGTTGAACCCCGACGTGGGGGTGGTAGAAGTAGGTCCCCGGATCCGGTGCGGTGAATTCGTAGGTGTAGGTGCTCCCGGTGGCGATCGGGTCCTGGGTCAACCCTGGCACCCCGTCGGCAGCGGCTTCCAGGGCGATGCCATGCCAATGCACGGTGGTCTCGGCCGGCAACTGGTTGTCGACGGTGATCCGTAGCCGGTCCCCGGCCGTGGCCCGGATCAGCGGTCCAGGGACCGTGTCACCGTAGGCCCACGTATCGACCTGCAAGCCTCCCAAGTCCAGGGTCGCCGGTTGCGCGACAAGCGTCTTCTCCACCAGAGCCCGGCCGGGAAGTGACGGTGCCGCGGAGGAACCCGCGGCAGGTGCACCCCCTGCCAGGACACCAGCACCGAGCAGGCCGAAGCCACCAGTCAACATCCGTCTGCGGGAAACCTGATTCATGATTCCTTTCCGAGGCACAGCAGGGCACGAACGACGACAACCATTCTGGATCCGCGCACGGGCGAAGAGACCGGGATTATTGTGAAGATTCAGCGAAGATCACAGATGACCTGCGCTCTCGCGGTCACCCAGTCGCAGCGTGGGGACGACACTGGAGGCATGAACCCAGGCATCGATTCCCCGTCCCATCCGGGACGGGTGCTCGTGGTCGACGACGAGAAGGCCCTAGCGCAGATGATCGCGACGTATCTCTCCCGCGCCGGCTACACCGTGGACCAGGCCCACACCGGCCCCGCGGCCCTTGAAGCAGCCCGAAACCAGCACCCGGATGTGGTGGTCCTGGATCTGGGGCTGCCAGGTCTGGACGGGATCGAGGTGTGCCGTGCCCTTCGGTCTTTCTCCGAGTGCTATGTGCTCATACTCACCGCCCGTGGGGACGAGGACGACAAGCTGACCGGACTGGAGGTGGGCGCCGATGACTACATCACCAAGCCCTTCAGCGTGCGCGAACTCGTCGCACGGGTCCAGGCCGTGCTGCGACGCCCGCGCACCGTCACCGTTCGAGAGGCCCCATGGGTCTTCGGGGACCTGGTCATCGACCTCGCTGCCCACGAGGCCCGGGTGAGCGGGGCCGCGGTCGCACTGACGCGCACCGAGTTCGATCTTTTGGCCACACTCTCGGCCGGCCCCGGACGGGCCTACTCCCGCCGTCAGCTCATCGACATCGTGTGGGGTCCGTCCTGGGTGGGCGACGAGCGGATCGTGGACGTGCACATCGGGCATCTGCGCCGCAAACTCATTGAGGCACACCCCGATCTTGACTGCATCAGCACGGTCCGAGGGGTCGGTTACCGCATGGCAAGCCGATGAGCAGGCACCGCCCACGAGGCTTGGCCTCCCGGTTCTTCCTGGCGCAAACCATCGTGGTGATCGCCAGCATCCTCGCCGCGGTCCTCGCCGCCTCCATAGTGGGCCCAGCGATCTTTCACGAGCACCTGCTGCGCGCTGGGGCCGGGCACGACGCCACCCAGCTGATGCATGTGGAACAGGCCTACCGCGACACCAACCTCTGGACCCTGGGGATGGCCCTGGCCACTGCCCTGGTATGCGCCCTGGGCGTCACCTTGGTGTTCACCCGCCGCCTCCAGCGCCCGATCGACGCACTCACCCACGCGGCCCAGGCCATGGCCCGCAGCCGCTACGACACCCGGG
>NZ_JROX01000160.1:0-10463 GCF_000800955.1 Kocuria sp. ZOR0020 | reverse complement strand
CCGCCGGGACGTCCCCGTTGAGGATGTGCAGGTCAGTACCGCAGATGGTGGTGGTCTCCACCTTGACGGTCACATCGGTGGGGTCCTGGATCTGGGGGTCCGGCACCTCTTCCCACACGCGGTTGCCGGGTCCGTGATAAACGAGAGCCTTCATGGCGTGAACCTCTTTGTTCAACTTCCGGCCGGTGGATCCTTCGACGGGGCACCTCTAATTTTACGCCCACCTGTGGGCCAGTTCACAGGGGGCCGCCTGCATCCTGGCGACGTCGTGGCCCCTACACTTGCGGAGACATACACCGGTGCGAGCAGCGCGCCTGACCCAAGGAGGCCCCCGTGGCTGATCGGTTCTTGACCGTTTATCTCAACTTCCGCGGTGAAGCCGCCGAGGCCCTGGAGTTCTACGCCAACGTGTTCGGCGGGGAGCCGAACATCATGCGCCACGGCAACATGGGCGCCGAGGGCCCCGACGCCGAGCTGGTCATGCACGGTCAGTTGGACGCGCCCAACGGCATGCACATCATGGCCGCTGACGTGCCTTCCGTCATGGAGGCCCCCATCGGCGGCAACGGTGGGGTTTCCCTGTGCCTGCACGGCAACGACGCCGCCGCCCTCCGTGGCTACTTCACCGCCCTGTCGGAGGGTGGCACGGTGACCACACCTCTGGAGGAGCAGATGTGGGGCGATGAGTACGGAGACCTGGTGGACAAGTTCAGCATCCGCTGGAGCGTGAACATCTCCGGGCAGTGATGGCTCACTCAACCTGTTGAGAGCTCGATTCGCTCGGTCCTTACGTTTGGGTGGTCGATTTCCTGGCCCGTCAGCGCTGATGGGCCAGGAAGTCGACCGCCCAATTCCATGAGCCGGCAGATTGACCACCCGACGACACCAAGGTGCCCACCCCCAAGGTCTCCAGCCCAGGGGATCTAGCATCAAGAGCATGGCCGATTCTCCGCACGAGCCTGAGCACTCAGAACGCACCCCACCGCAACACCTCGCCCAGCGCACAGGTCTCTCTGCGCGGGTGTTGGGCGGCGGCATCGAACCGGATGCCAGGTTCACGCTGGCCAATGAACGCACATTTCTGGCGTGGATCCGCACAGCCCTGGCTTTCCTGGCCGGCGGTGTGGCCTTGGAGGCATTCGCCGGTGACGTGTTCCCCATGGTCGTGCGCACCGGGCTGGCGACCACCCTGCTGCTGGTCAGCATGGTGATCGCCGCCGGGGCCACCGTACGGTGGATCCGGATCGAACGGGCCATGCGCCGGTCCCTCCCGCTGCCGCTGCCCTGGCTCGCACCCGTTCTGGCGTCCGGCGCGGCGATGGCCACCGGAGTCATGCTGGGCGTTCTGATCTTCCGATGAGAGCCCGCATGCACGAGCCGGTGGATCCCGGGCTGCAGCCCGAGCGCACCACGTTGGCCTGGTCCCGGACGCTCATGGCCTACGTGATCGTGGCGGCGTTCTTTCTCCGCTGGGCCGGCGAGCACGGCGTCGTCGTCGTGGTGCTGTTCGGCGCGGCGATCGCCGTGGCCCTGGCCATCGGCGCCACGCAACGCACCCGCCACACGGCGTACTCCCGGGCGATCGGCCGGAATTCGGCAGAACCAAATGCAGGACCCGCCGTGGCCCTGTCAGCATCCGTGGTGCTCCTGGGCGCGGCGGGCCTGGTGGTCATCAGCCTGTGAGCCGCAGCGGGTTCACGACGACGAACCCCAATGCACCTCTCAGCGCGTCACATCCATCTGATTGCGGGACAGATCAGCATGGGCGGGATCCACACGGTGGGACTTGGTGATCACCTTGTGCCCGATCCAGAAGGCCAGGAACAGCGGCAGCCCGACGTAGGAGGAGAGCAAGGACATGGGCGTGACGGTGCCGTTGATGAAGGCCTCGTAGCTCTGGCCCACGATCACCAGCAGGCACATGGCCAAGGCGATGATCGGCCCGACCGGGAAGAACTTGGCGCGGAACGGCAGTTCGGAGATGGAACGCCCCTGAGCCTTGAACGCCTTGCGGAAGTTGTAGTGGGTCCAGGCAATACCGGCCCACACAATGAATCCGGCCAGAGCCGAGGCATTGATCAGCCAGGTGTAGGCGGCACCCTCACCGATGAACGTGGTCAGGAAGGCCAACAGGCCAAAGGATGAGGTGGCGATCAACGCGTAGATCGGCACACCACGCTTGTTGAGCTTGCGCAGGAACTTGGGGGCCTTGCCCTCCATGGCCAGGGACCAGATCATGCGGGTGGACGCGTAGAGCCCGGAGTTGCCGGCGGAGAGGATGGCGGTCAGGATCACGGCGTTCATCACGGAGGCGGCAAAAGCCACACCGGCGTTCTGCAGCACCAGGGTGAACGGGGACATGGCCACTTCCGTCTCCCCGGAGGCCAACAGGTTGGGGTGGGTGTAGGGCAGCAGGAAGCCGATCACGGTGATGGCACCCACGTAGAACAGCAGGATGCGGAAGAACACGGTGCGGATGGCCTTGGGCACGGTGGTTTCCGGGTCCTTGGCCTCACCTGCGGCAACACCCACCAGCTCAGTGCCCTGGAAGGAGAATCCGGCCACCATGAAGATCGCCAGGATGGTGATGGGACCGCCCACGAAGGGAGCATCCCCGGTGGTCCAGTTGGCGAATCCGGGGCTTTCCCCGCCCAGGATGCCAAAGATCATCAGCACGCCCAGGACCAGGAACACGATCACGGCCGTCACCTTGATGGCCGCCAACCAGAACTCGCCCTCACCGTAGGCGCGGGTGGACAGGGCGTTGAGGCTGAACACGATGATCAGGAATCCCGCAGACCAGATCCACGCCGGGACGTCCGGGAACCAGTAGCGCATCACCAGGGCTGCAGCCACCAGCTCCGCGGCCAGGGTGATGGCCCAGTTGAACCAGTAGTTCCAGCCGATCGCAAACCCGAACGACGGCGACACGTAGCGTCCCGCGTGATCTCCGAAGGAACCTGCGGTGGGCCGCCAGGCGGACATCTCGCCCAAGGACATCATCAGCAGGTACACCATCAGTCCGATGGCGATGTAGGCCACCAGCGCGCCACCCGGGCCCGCCGTGTTGATGGAGTTGCCGGAGGCAACGAACAACCCGGTGCCGATGGCGCCACCCATGGCGATCATGGTCATGTGGCGGGTGTGCAGACTGCGCCGCAGTCCCTCACCCTCAGGTTGGGTCTCCAGTTCTGGAGAGGAGTTCACGGACATGGCGCGCCTATCGGTCAGGGAAGTGCGTGGATTTCAGCCGAAGCGTACTCCGTTTGACAGGCAAATGACCGCCTCGGTTGCCCCGAAACGGTCATTTGCCTGTCAAACGTTGGCGGACTTGTCAGTCGATGAGGTCGCGCACCTCAATGGTGTGCTCACGGTCCGGCCCGACGCCGATTGCGGAGATCCGGGTGCCGGACATGGCTTCCAGTTCGCGCACATAGGTCTGGGCGTTGGCCGGAAGGTCCTCGATGGAACGGGCACCCGAGATGTCCTCGGTCCACCCCGCAAAGTTCTCAAAGATCGGCTTGGCGTGATGGAACTCGGTCTGGGTCATGGGCATTTCGTCATGGCGCACACCGTCCACCTCATAGGCCACGCACACCGGGATGGACTCAATGCCGGTCAGAACATCCAGCTTGGTCAGGAAGTAGTCCGTGAAGCCGTTGATCCGTGAGGCGTGGCGGGCCATGACGGCGTCGTACCACCCGGTGCGCCGCGGACGGCCGGTGTTCACGCCGAACTCGCCACCCACGGTGCGCAGGCGCTCACCCCAGTCGTCGAACAACTCGGTGGGGAACGGACCGGCACCCACGCGGGTGGTGTAGGCCTTGATGATGCCGATGGAGCGGGTCATCCGGGTGGGGCCGATGCCAGCCCCCACACAAGCCCCGCCGGTGGACGGGTTGGAGGAGGTCACAAAGGGGTAGGTGCCGTGGTCCACGTCCAGGAACGTGGCCTGACCGCCTTCCAGCAGAACGGTCTTGCCTGCATCCAGGCCGTCGTTGAGCAGCCGGGTGGAGTCCACGATCATGGGGGCCAGGCGATCCGCGTAGCCCATGAAGTAGTCCACCACTTCCTGGGTGTCGATCGCGCGGCGGTTGTAGAGCTTGACCAGGAGCTCGTTCTTCTGCCGCAGGGCGCCCTCGATCTTCTGGGTCAGGATGGATTCATCCAGCACGTCCTGCACCCGGATGCCCAGGCGGCCCACCTTGTCCATGTAGGCCGGGCCGATGCCCCGCCCGGTGGTGCCAATGGCCCGCTTGCCCAGGAACCGTTCGGTGACCTGGTCCATGGTCTGGTGGTACGGGGCCACCAGGTGTGCGTTGGCGGAGATGCGCAGCTTGGAGGTGTCCGCCCCGCGGGCTTCAAGGCCGTCGATCTCCTCGAACAACGCCTGCGGGTTGACCACCACGCCGTTGCCGATCACAGGGGTGGCCTGCTCGGAGAGGATACCGGCGGGAAGGAGCTTGAGCTCGAACTTCGCACTGCCAACAACCACCGTGTGACCTGCGTTGTTGCCACCATTGGGTTTGACCACAAAATCAACACGGCCACCCAAGATGTCTGTGGCCTTGCCCTTGCCTTCATCGCCCCACTGGGCTCCGACGATCGAGATCGCTGGCATATCTGATGCGCTCCTGAGTTCGGCGCGGATGGCACCGGTCTGCGGTCGTGTACTGCCCGAGTCTAGCGCGCCGACTGCCACACCCGGGAGGTGAGTTCTGGGACAGCATTCCGAACCACCCAGCCCACGGCCCACCGTGACAGTGCGCGTCACAAGAGGAAATACCTCACGGCAGAGTCCTTGCGGAAACCTTGGCGATCGGCTTATACTGATTTGGCTATCTATCCAGAGCGGCTGAGAGACCTGGCTCGTCGACGCCGCAGCAACCATCCTGTTTTCAGGAACGGTGCTCCCGCCAGGACCGATGGAGCTGAACCGTGTTCCGTGGTCCCCGGACCGTCGTCCTTAGCCGTTGAAGGCGCGACAGGCGGGCCGTAGGTCCCGTGCACCCTCTGTCGGGGTTCACTAGAAGGAGACCCGCGCGGTGCCACACCCCCACCACATCCCACGGCCAGTAGGTCAACCGTCAGCAGCGGCGGCGCAGTCCACCCCCGCACTGTCCTACGAATTGTTTCCGCCCCGGAGTGAAGCCAGCAGGGAATCACTGTTGGCCACATTGGCGCAGTTGGAACCCACAGCCCCCGATTACGTGTCCGTGACCGCGGGCACGGACGGGCAACGACGACGCCGGGCACTGTCCCTGCTCAATCACCTGGTCCACGCCACACCCTTCAAGCCCCTGGCACACGTGTTGAGCACAGGATCCACGGAGGCGCAGCTGACCGAGCTGCTGCATGAACTGCTGGACGTGGGTGTTCGCGGCATCCTGGCTCTGCGGGGCGACCGCCCCGCGCAGACCCCAGAGCCTGCCGAGGACGAACTTCCCTACGCCCGGCACCTGGTGGATCTGGTCCGCCAGGTGGAGGCGGACCGGGCGGCGGTGTTGTGCGCCGGACGTGTCTCCGTGGGTGTTGCCGCCTACCCGATCAAACATCCCGAATCGGTGAGCGTTCACCAGGACCTGGAGGTCCTGCTGTCCAAGCAACGGGCCGGTGCGGACTTTGCGATCACGCAGGTGTACCGGCAACCGGATGACTACGCCCTCTTTCTCCACGGGGCACGCCGCGCCGGCGTTGAGCTTCCCGTGGTGCCGGGCATCCTCCCCGTGACCAATCTGCGCCGCTATCTGAAGGTGTGCCAACTGGCCGGCCTGGAGCCCGACCCCGCTCTGGCCCATGCCCTGGAAACAGCGGATTCGGATGCTCAGCGGCACCGGATCGGCGTGGACAACGCGGTGCTCACCGCCCGCGCAGCCTTGGATGCCGGCGCCCCTGGTCTGCACCTCTACACGTTCAACGAACACCAGGCAGCTCTGGATGTTCTGGAGCGCTTGGATCTCCCCCGGCCGGTGCCACCACCGGCTGACGACATGACTGCCCCGTTGCCCGTGCCGAACGGCAGGTTTCAGCAACAGCACACCTCAATTCGAACCCAATCCATCCACCTCACCACCCATCAGGAGACCACCGTGAACACTCAGCACAGCGCTCAGGAGAACAATTCCGCCGCCTTCCCGTCCGCCACTGTCCTGGGATACCCCCGCCTGGGCCCCAATCGTGAACTCAAGCGCGCGCTGGAGTCCTACTGGGCGCAAAAGCTCTCAGACCAGGCCCTGGAAGGTGCAGCCCGGGGTGTGGTCGCCAGCGCTGTGGCGCGCATCCAGGAGTTGGGCGTGGACGAACCCTCTGCGGTTCCCGCCAGTTTTGCCCTCTACGATCACGTCCTGGACACGTTGGTGGCCGTGGGGGCCGTCCCTGAGCGCTTTTCCGACCTCCGCTCAGACGCGGGGCCTGCCAAGGGCTCAGTGACTCGCCGCGGTTCCTTCATCCTTGCCCGCGGCGACGACGCACGGCAGCCCCTGGAGATGACCAAGTGGTTTGACACCAACTACCACTACCTGGTCCCGGAGATCGGTCCGCAGACCACGTTCAGCGCAGCTCCTCACGAGCTGGTGTCCGCAGTGCAACTCGCGGCCGAGCAGGGCACCACCGTGCGCCCCAGCATCGTGGGCCCTGTGACCTTCCTTGCCTTGGCCAAGGACGACGGCATCAGCGCCACCCCGTGCAGGCCTTTGGATCGACTGGAGGACCTTCTGCCCGTCTACGCCCAGATCTTGGTCCAGCTCAAGAACGCGGGGGCGCAGTGGGTCCAGATCGAGGAACCGGCCGTCGTCGCAGATTTTGCGCACCTGACCCAACAAGACCTGCAGGTGGCCATCACTCGGGCCACCACCTACCTGGCGGGGTTGACCGAGCGCCCCAAGATTCTGGTGACCACCCCGTACGGGGATGCGGGCCCGCTGCTCTCACCGATTGCGCATTCCGGGGTTGAGGCCGTTCACGTGGACCTGGTGCGTGGGGAGCTCAAGGACCAGCAACTCGATCTGTTCACGCAACCGGGTTCCCCCGTGCTGGTGGCCGGAGTGGTCAACGGACGCAATGTGTGGCGCACGGACCTGGAAGCAACCCTCACACAATTGGAAGCCCTGCGCCAGGCCGGTGCCCGAGTGTCCGTGGCAACCTCCACCTCCCTGATCCACGTGCCACACACCCTGGACGGTGAAGACCATCTGGATCCCACGCTGCGGTCTTGGTTGGCATTCGCGGATGAGAAGACCCATGAGGTGGCAACGCTTGCACGCGGACTGGCCCAGGGCCGTGAAGCCATCACCCAGGAATTGCAGACCTCAGCACGGGCTCTGGCCACACGCCAAGAAGCTCCTGGTGTGCATGATGCAGCAGTGCGTGAGCGGCTGCGCGCCCAGAAACCCGCAGACACCGTGCGGGCCGATGCCCAGATCCGGCGGGAAGCTCAGGCTCGGACGCTGTTCGGTGAAGGGGGCCTGCCGCTGCTGCCCACCACCACCATCGGGTCTTTTCCGCAAACGGCTGCGGTTCGCAAGGCTCGGGAGGCGTTCCGGGCGGGCACCATCAACCGCGAGCGCTATCACCAGTTCTTGCAGGATGAGATCGCCCAGGTGATCTCACTGCAGGAAGAGTTGGGCCTGGACGTGCTGGTGCACGGGGAAGCCGAGCGCAATGACATGGTTCAGTACTTTGCGGAGAACTTTGACGGCTTTGCGGTCACCCGCAACGGGTGGGTGCAGTCCTACGGGTCACGTGCCACCCGTCCGTCGATCCTCTGGGGGGACGTCTCCCGCACCGGCCCCGGCGTGCGGGGGGAGGCCTTCACCGTGCCGTGGATTTCCTATGCGCAGTCTCTGACCGACCGCCCCGTCAAGGGCATGCTCACCGGTCCGGTCACCATCCTGGCCTGGTCCTTTGTCCGGGAGGACCAGCCTTTGGCCCAAACCGCGGATCAAGTGGCACTGGCCCTTCGGGATGAGGTGTTGGATCTGGAAGCCGCCGGGATCGGGATCATCCAGGTGGATGAACCGGCACTGCGGGAACTGCTTCCACTGCGTGGTGCTGATCGGCCGGGCTACCTGGATTGGGCTGTGAACGCTTTCCGGCGGGCCACCTCTGCGGTGAGGGAGGGGACTCAGATCCACACGCACCTGTGCTACTCGGAGTTTGGGGAGGTGATCCAGGGCGTGAACGCGTTGAACGCTGACGTCACCAGCATTGAGGCTGCACGGTCCCGCATGGAGGTTCTGGCCGATGTTCGATCCGTGGGTTTCTCCCGCGGGCTCGGCCCGGGAGTGTGGGACATCCACTCACCCAGGGTGCCGTCCACGAACGAGATCGAAACCCTGCTGACCAGCGCCCTGGACCATGTGGACGCCGATCACCTGTGGGTCAACCCGGACTGCGGGCTGAAAACCCGCAACTACGCACAGACCAAGCAGTCCTTGGCCAACCTGGTGGAGGCCACCGGCCGCGTCCGGGAACGGATTGCGGCGGAGGCCGGCCACCAGGAGCACCTCAGCGCTGGAGTTCCTGGGCTGCCTCAGGGTCAGAGTCGTTGAGGAACTTCTGGATGCGTTCGGCCTCGTCCAACTCACCGATGGCGGCGGCCGCCTGACCCAGCGCTGAGAGAGCACGGAGGAAGCCACGGTTCGGTTCGTGGGAGAACGGAACCGGGCCGTGGCCCTTCCATCCGTGGCCACGCAGGGCATCCAGCCCACGGTGGTAACCCACCCGGGCGTAGGCGTAACCCTCCAGGGTCCGCCCGTCAGCCAGAGCTTCTTCCGCCAGGACTGCCCACGGCAGCTGCTCCTTGGGGAAGGAACGCGCCAGGTCCTCGGCCTCGTCACCAGCCTCGATTCGGCCGGCCATTTCCTGGTTCCCCTCCAACAGGGTGGGGCCGGGTTCTCCCAGCAGGTTCTTGCCGATCTGGCTCATGTTCTTCCCTTTCCGCAGGTGGTGATTTCCTCCCAGCCTAGCGGCGTCGTCGTCCCCGGAGGTGGTGAGACCAAGATCACCAATGGGGGCAAAAATTGGGGCCTACGGACCCATCGACGCGCACCGAGCGCACCTAATACGCTGACCCACGCACATCGCTGCGAGGCAAGGAGTTCCGTGCGTATTCTCAGCCGTTCGTCGGCGCAGGCCCCCACCGACGACGACGATTCCCTGGTCCGCCCCTGGCACCAGGGTGCAATGACCCCTCCCCGCATGCTGCTGGCGTTGAAAGCCGCCACGGCCTGCACCATTGCGTGGATTGTTGCTCCGCACATGCCCGGCGTTGTGGCGCAGTACCCGTTCTATGCGCCGCTGGGTGCGCTCTCCGTCATGTATCCCACGTTGTTGGGTTCTCTGCGCACGGGCATGCAGACCATTCTGGGTCTGGCCCTGGGCATGGCCCTGGCGCTGATTGTTCTGCTGACGGATTTGAACACCGTCATCACGTTGTTCATCGTGATTGTTCTGGGCACCATCCTGGCGGGCGTACGCAAACTGGGGGTGGGTGCGGATTACATCCCCATGACCGCACTGTTCGTGTTGGTGATCGGCGGCCCGAACGCTGATTCCTACTCGGTGGGATACCTGGTGCAGATGACCACGGGGGCTGTGATCGGGTTGATCGTGCACCTGCTGATTGCCCCTCCCGTGGACATCCGTTCCGCTTCCCTGGAGTTGGGCCGCGCAGAGAAACTGCTGGCACGGTATCTGCGTGACGTGGCTGGTGAGGTCCGAGTTCCCGGTTCCACCTCTCGCAGGGACTGGGTTGAGGTCAACCAACAGTTGGCACAGATGACCTCCGAGGTTCGCGGTGTGGTGCAGGAGTCCGCCACCGCCATGAAGGGCAACCCACGCATGCTGCTGCCCAACTACAAGAACCAGGAGCCTGGCCTGGCCCGCCTGATCCAGGTGGAGTACGTGGCGTTCTACATGCGTAACCTCACGGACGTTCTGCGCCGGCTGTTTGCCACGGACGGGTCCCACATGGTGGTTCCCGCAGAGGTGTCCAAGGAGTTGGAACGGGCCCTGCGCGCAGTGGCGGAGGTGCTGCGCGTGGCATGGCGCGTGGACGGTGAATCCTTGCAAGCGCTCACCACCGCCCTCACCGTGGTCCCGGTGGACCTCAACGACGACGAAAAGGACGAAGTCGCCATCCTGGCCCGCCGGGCACGAGCCCGCATTGCAGATCTCTCCCAGCAGTTGGAAACCCTGGAGATCCGCAACACCTGGGACCACTGGTGGCTGGTGTCCGTGAGCACGGACCTGGAACGCATCCTGCAAACCGTGAACACTCACGGCGCCAGCAACCCTCCGCCCAAGCCGCGGCGCACCCGGCAGCTGGCACTGCCTCCCCTGACCCTGCCCCGGCCGGTGAAGTTCTCCCGGATCAAGTGAGATCGCACGGCGGTGCCAGGCTGCGGACACATTAGGCTCTTAGCCTCGATCCACCGATCGGCCGTGTGCTGTGGGGGTCGCCT
>NZ_JROX01000159.1:0-47176 GCF_000800955.1 Kocuria sp. ZOR0020 | reverse complement strand
CTGCTCCCCTGTACCGGCGGCATCATCTGACTCACCGGAGGTGGCCAGCACCACCAGGTACACCGCTCCGGCCAGCACCAGGGCAGCAACCAGACCCAGCAGCACAGCGGCCAGCGCTTTGCTGCGCCCCGTGACACCACTGCGCTGAGGATCTTGCATGGGCAGCGCGGCGGTGGCGGCACCTTCAAGGGACGAGGCGTGCGCTTGTGTGGAGAGGTTCTCCGTGGGGGGTTCTTGCCGTCCGGACGGTTCGGGAGCAGAGGGGGGTGGAGTTGATGACATGGTGGGGGGATCCTGGTCCGATCAGTCGTCGGTCTTGGCGCCGAACACGATCTCGTCCCAGCTGGGAACGGAGGAGCGTGACCGCTTGGAGTTCACTCGGCCACGGGGCCGCGGACGCGCAGCGGGTTCTTGTGCTGCGGAGTCTGCATCGGCAGCGGGGAACTCGTCCGACTGCTGCTCGGCGACGGTGTCAGTGGATTCAGTCGCAGTGTTCTGGCCCGCCGCATCACCGGTGTTGGCTTCGGCGCCGTCCGTGGGCTCTTGGTGAGCCTGCTGGGAAGTTTCCTCAGCCTGATTCGTATGCGCACCCTGTTCCTTCCGGGCACCGCGCAGGTGCGTCACCGTGTCCTGGGAGGCCTTGGCGGCGACCGAGGATTCCTCCTGGTCAGCCTGGGATGACGTGTCCAACGGACGGGCGTCGTCGTCTGTGATCTCAACCACCGGCGTGGCCGGCTTGGTGCGCTCATCGGCGCGGCCCAGGTGGTGGATGGTGGCCTCTTGTGTGGGGGCTTCCTGATCGGCACCGGCTTCATCGGAACGCGTCTGGGTGTGGGATACAGCGTCAGAACCAGCACTCTGGTCCGCATCACCCTGAGCGGCGTGAGCGGGGCCGTCAAAGAGCGTGGAGTCCTGCGGGGCGGAAATCGGGCGCGGGTGGCGGTCCACGTGACCCATGTTCCGACCCAGGATTTCGGCCAGGTGGTCATCCGAGTCGGTGTCCTGCCCCAGTCGCCGGCCACGGCGTGCCTCCAGGACCTCCAGCAACTCGTCCGTGTCCTGTGCGGAGGCACCTTGGGCGGCCGTGGTGGGCTGCCGCGCGTCACCGCTTGCGGAGGCCGCGTCAGGGGCGGGCTCGGCCACGGGCTCAGCGACGTCTGCGGCCGGCTGTTCAGGTGCCGGTTCGGGGGTCGACGACGGCGCAACTGCGTGCGTTGTGGCCTGTGTACGCGGTGCACCGAACAGGCTGTCACTGCCTGAGAGAGCTCGTGAGTCCTCCGGGGTTGTGGTCAAGAGACGAGCCCATTGATTGTCAGCCGTGACGGTCAGGCCGGCCGGGTTGAAGATCCATTGGGCGGCAGGTTGCTGGTCCACCACGTCCTGTGGTGTGACAGCGGGGTTGCTCAAACGGAACCGGACTGTGACCTGCCACTGCTGGTCGGGACGCTGCCAGGCGTCCCAGTCCAAGGACGTGGTGGCCACACCCAGATCAGCAGCGTGGGATGCCACGGTTCGGGCCAGGGTCTGGGGTTCGCCGTCGAACACGGAGCGGAAGCTGGCGTTGCGGGGCGTGCCGGTGACCACCTCCACCTTCTGGGCCTCACGTGCCACGTGGGCGCGTTCGGCCAGGATGGGCCACTCGTAGCGCTTCACCCGGGCAGCCTCCCAGCCGGACTCCTCCACGATGTCATCCACCGTGGCACCGGCCCGGAAGCGTGCCTGGATCTCACGGGGGCCGAAATCCCCGGAGACGTTGGTGTTGCGTCGTGGTGCCACGCGGCGTGCACGTTGCACGGTGCCGCGCAGTTGCTGGTCCAGCACAAGCAGGAAGCGCCCGCCGGTTGCATCCTGGAGGACCAGGTGCTCGCCGTCGTCGTGAACGCCCACAAGGCGCAATTCATCCATGCTTCTCCAGCCTCCGCTACAGATTTTCGGGTTCTCGAGTGCGGCGGGACGGGCTGGCACGGTCCTCACCGGCAGTGGCGGGGGAGGGTGTGTGCAGCCCATGTGGGGAAGTGGCACTCAGTGTTGTGGAGCAGTCTAATGGGCGCTGCCGCTGCGCGACATTTTGGTGCTGACCACGTCACACACAGCCTACTTAGCAGTGAGTTGCATCACATCTGTTCGGCAACCGTCCGTTGTCAGCGGCTGTGGTTGGATTTTTGAGACTTCATGGTGAACAATCTCAGCGACACGGGCCGACGTCGCCACTCGAGTTCCCCCACTGGAGGGCGCGTTCTCCGCCTACGTTTACACACAGTTCTTTGCATGGATGGGAACGAGATGGCCACAGATTACGACGCACCGCGCAAGCAAGACGAGGAACTCAAGGAAGACTCCATTGAGGAGTTGAAGTCACGCCGCGGCGGCCAGCAGTCCGCCAGCGTTGACGAGGACGAGGCAGTGGCAGCAGAGAGTTTTGAGCTGCCCGGTGCTGATCTGTCCCATGAGGAACTCTCCGTTGTGGTGCTGCCGGCCCAGGAAGACGAGTTCACCTGCGGGTCATGTTTCCTGGTACGTCACCGGTCCCAGGTGGCTGAGGAGCGCAACGGTCTGAAGATTTGCGTCGAGTGCGCCGGCTGAGACACGCATGAAAAACCCCACGCATCCGCGTGGGGTTTTTTCTTGCCCAGGGCTTTACCGTCCCAGGGGAGTGGCCGAGCATCAGCCGTTGAGGATCTCGGCCAACAGTGCGGGGCGGCGGGTGGAAGCCAACCAGTACGGGGTGGGATCCACGGGATCGGTGATCTCGATCCGGCAGATCGGCCCCACGGAGGCAGAGAAGTTCATGTAGGCGCGGGCATCCAGTTGTGGCCCGCGCACCTGCCGGATCTCCTGGGGGTCGGTGAAGGGTTCCACCAGGCCCACGAACCTGCGCTCGATCCGTGCTCGGCCCACTTGCAGGTCGTGATCAGTCACCACAATGGCTGTGGCTCGTGTGTAGGCCACCACGGCGCAGATGGCTACCGCCAGCAGCGCGCCCACAATGCCCAACCACATGGCAATGGGTGCCAGGGCAATCAGCACGGAGAGTCCAAAGCCCAGGAACAGCAGCCACATCCACCACGCCGGGTTCAAACGCTCGTGGTAGAGCACGGTGTTCTCCACGGCGGGAAAGTCTTGGGCGGAGGTGTTCTCCACAGGTGCGTGAGGTGAAGGGTTGTTGTCCTGCGTCATGATCGCCATGATCTCACGTCTGCAGGGATGCGCCCGGGGCAGCGGAGCCGAATGGGGTCTTGGCGCAGGCATGGTTAAAGTGGGGCACTGTGACCGACCCTCACCAGAACCATCAGGCTCCGCAACGGCTCCAACTGCGCATTCAGCGACTGGACCCTGATCTGCCGTTGCCGGTGAACGCGCGGCCGGGGGATGCCGGAATGGACTTGCGCGCCCGGGAGTCCGTTGTTCTGGAACCCGGTCAACGTGCGTTGATTCCCACGGGCGTGGCCATCGCCGTCCCGGAAGGGTGGGCCGGTTTTGTGAACCCTCGCTCCGGATTGGCCGCCAAACATGGCATCACGGTGGTCAACGCGCCCGGAACAGTGGATTCTGGGTACAGGGGTGAAGTCAAGGTCACCGTGCTCAACACTGATACCACCCACGCCTTCCGCATCGAACGTGGAGACCGGATTGCTCAGCTGGTCCTCCAACGGGTGGCGGTGGTAGACGTCGTCGAAGTGACTGAACTGGATGTCACTGAGCGTGGCGACCAAGGATTCGGGTCCTCCGGCAGTCAGTGAAGCACCGCGCCGGGACCTCCCGGGCGCGGCGCACCCGCCGAAGGACCGGCAGCCCCGCCTTCCGCTCATCCAGAGATTTGAGAGAAACCCAGAAATGTTTGGACGCAAGAAGAAGAACGCAGACTCCCCGGAGGCTTCGGCGAGCGCATCTCAGGCTGAGACCGCGCCGTTCAACGACGACGACGTCCGCGCGAACGGCCCGTACGACGTTTCCGAGATCGAATCCAAGGATGACTACCTGGATCTGGGCTCCATCCTGATCAAGCCCCAGCCCGGTGTGGGGTTGCGGCTGGAAGTGGATGAAAAGACCAAGCGCCCACGGGCCATCACTTTGGACGTGGCAGGCTCCACAGCCCAGGTCCAAGCGTTCGCCGCCCCCAAGACCGCCGGGCTGTGGGAGGAGATCCGCCAGGACCTCACCACCTCCCTACAGGGCAACAACGGTGCTCCGGAAGCCGTGGAGGGGACCTTCGGCACCGAGCTGCGCGCGCGGTTCCCAGCTAAGACCTCCCAAGGAACCACCGGCTACCGTCCTGCCCGATTCGTGGGAATCGATGGCCCACGCTGGTTCTTGCGCACCGTGATCTCCGGTGCAGCGGCCATCGATCCCGAGGCCTCCAAGAAGTTCGACGAACTGATTCGCGGCCTGGTGGTGGTTCGCGGCAAGGATCCCATGCCTCCCCGTGACCTGCTGCCCCTGAACGTCCCGGAGGGTGCCCAACGAGTGGGCCCCGCCCAAGGCAGCGCACCTCCTGCCCGGCCGCAGAACAATGGCTCAGCTCAGTCCAGTACGACCACGCAGCCGCCGGAACGTGGCCCGGAGATCGCGGAGGTCCGGTGACTGACCCGAGCGTTCCGTGCACGGCCTCCATGTCCTCCGTGTTGACGCGCTCCATGCCGGTGGCGGTCACCCCGGTGGCAGACGTTGATCTGACCACGCGCGCAGGAGGGGCCCGCCAATCAGTCCGGGCCGCCGGTGTGGTGGCTGAGGTGGGAGTGGCACCTGCTCAGGCAACCGCACAGTTCACCGCCTTGTTGATGGCCACCAACCACCGCGATCCCAAGGCGCAGCCCACCCCCGTGCGCCTGGTGTGGCAAGGCCAGCGCGCAGTACCCGGTGTGGCCGTGGGCGTTGTCCTGGACTGCGTGGGACTGCTGTGCAGCAGGGAGAACCAGCCCACCATTTTCAACCCCCGGTACGAGATCGTGGCCAAGAAGGTGCAACGGTGACTTCCTCCCCAACGGAGCCCCACGGGAAGCCGGAACAGAACACGGATCCGTCAGCCGATCAGGTCGCTGCGGCCTACGCCCAGCGCTCAGGGATGCGGCGCACCGCAGACGGCCACCTGGACGTGATGCACGCGATCGGTGGCTGGCGCGGTTTGACAGAAGCCCTGCTGCCCGGCGCGCTGTTCCTGACGGTGTTGATCATCACGAACCAGTTGGGCACGGCCCTGGTAGGTGCCCTGGCCGTGGCCGTGGTGTTCACGGTGGTGCGGCTGGTGCAGCGTCAGACGTTGGTCCAAGCCGTTTCCGGACTTATCGGCGTGGGCATCTGCGCATTGTTTGCCAACACCACAGGGGAGGCCCGGGACTACTACACTCCTGGTTTCTTCATCAACGCCGCCTACGGTCTGGTGTTGCTGATCTCCATGGCCGTTCGCTGGCCGATTTTGGGCGTGGTCTTCGGTTACATCCGCGGTGAAGGCACCGGATGGCGCGCGGATCCGCTGCGCATGAAGGCTTACCGTCTGGCCACGGGATTCGTGGTGGCCATGTTCGCCGCCCGCCTGGCCGTTCAGCTTCCGCTGTACTTTGCCGACGACGTCGCCGCCCTGGGGATCGCGCGATTGGTCATGGGCGTGCCGCTGTATGCCATGGTGCTGTGGTTGGCTTGGATGGTCTCGCGCCCGCAGGCTTCCGCGGTCCGCTGAGCAGCCCGGATTCAGGTTCCTTAAGCCCGCTGATTCAGCGACTGAACAACACCTGGAGCTGATGTTCACCGTCGCCGGTGGCCAGGAAGAACAGTTCATCCTCGGCCTCGATGACATCGTCGCGGGTGGGTGCAATGGGCATCCCGTCACGCAGGATGGCCACCAGAGTGGCATCCTGTGGCCAGGGGACCTCTCCCACGGTGGTGGCGATGACGGTGTGTCCGTGGGGCACGGTGAATGCGTTGAGCGTGGCGCGGTCCGATTGCAGGTTGAGCAGGCGCACCACATCACCCACCTCAACGGCCTCCTCCACCAAGGCGGTGATCAGTCGCGGCGTGGAGACCGCCACGTCAACGCCCCAGGCTTGGTCGAACATCCATTCGTTCTTAGGGTTGTTGACCCGCCCCACGGTGCGCGGCACACCGAACTCGGAGCGTGCCATGATGGAGACCACCAGATTGACCTTGTCGTCCCCGGTGGCTGCCACCATCACGTCCATCTGCTCCAACTCCGCCTCACGCAAAATGGCGGGATCACAGGCATCCCCCACGATCCACCCGCTGTTGCGCAGATCCGCACGCCCGATTGCATCGGGTTTCTCATCGATCACCAGGACCTCATGACCGTGCCCGGCCAGTTCGCGAACGATCGAGGAGCCCACCGCGCCCGCACCCACCACTGCCACCTTCATGCCTGATCGACCCCTTCGCTGTTCTCATCATTCAGGTGCATGGACTGGGCCATCTCCTTCACCTCTGCCGACGGCGGTTGGGCGAGCACACGGGCGACGTCGTCGATGGCGTCAATGTGCATCATGGCGTGCACGATGTCCCCCTTCTGATAGCTGGTGGAGGCCCCCGGCAGAATGCCCTCACCGAATCGGGTGACAAAGGCGATCCGGACACCCGTGGCCTCTTGTATGGCGTCCAGATGGAATCCGGACCATGAGTCGTGCAGGGCGAGCTCACCCAACTGCAACCGGCCGGAGGCTTCCCGCCAGTCACCGGCAATGCGCTGTTCAGGGAGCATCCGACGCAGCACCTGATCGGCTGACCACCGCACGGCTGCCACTGTGGGGATGCCCAACCGCTGGTAGAACTCGGCGCGGGCAGGGTCATAAATGCGGGCCACCACACGCTGTACGCCAAAGGTTTCGCGGGCCACGCGGGTGGCCAGGATGTTGGCGTTGTCCCCGCTGGAGACGGCCGCAAACGCGTACGCCTGTTCAATGCCTGCCCGGCGCAGGACGTCACGGTCGAATCCGTGGCCGGTGACTTTCTTGCCACTGAAGGTGGAGCGCAGGCGGCGCAGTGAACGGTCGTCCTGATCAATCACTGCCACGGAGTGGCCTGAATCCTCCAAGGCTTGGGCCAACATGACTCCCACGCGGCCGGCGCCCATGATCACAAAATGCGGCATGAGTTCAGATTAGTCGGGCCGTTCCGGCGGGGCAGGTGGGCGCGGGTGATTCACATGGGGAGCTGGTGTGGTGGTGGCAACACGGGCCTGGTCCGGTGCACAGGGGCAGACAGGACTAGCCTGTGGCCGTGAACCTTTTCCATGCCGTGCGGACCACCTTGGTGGGGCGCCCCCTGCACAACGCACGGTTTGCTGACACCGCCCTGTCCAAGCGAACCGGTCTGCCGGTGTTCTCCGCCGATGCTCTGTCCTCAGTGGCCTATGCACCGGATGAGATCGTGCTGACCTTGGCCCTTGCCGGTGTGGCAGCGGTGGCCATTTCGCCCTGGGTGGGACTGGCAGTGGTGCTGGTCATGGCGGTGGTGGTGGCCGCCTACCGTCAAAACGTGCGGGCCTATCCCTCCGGTGGCGGTGACTTTGAGATCGCCTCCAAGAATGTTGGACGCAAAGCCGGCGTGGTGGTGGGTGCGGCCCTGATGGTGGACTTCACCTTGGTGGTGGCGGTCTCCATGTCAGCGGCCGCGCAATACCTGGCGGCAGCTTTCCCCAGCCTGATCGATCACCGCACGGCCGTTGCCCTGGTGGGCATTGTGGTGGCGGGGCTGTTGAATCTGCGTGGGCTGCGGTTCATGGGTCGGGCCACGGTTGTTCCCACCTATGTCTTCATCACCGTCATGCTGGTGTTGATCGGCACAGGCTTGGTGGAATCCCGCACCGGTTCCCTGGACCCGGCGCCTTCCGCTGCATGGGAGGTGCTCCCGGCAGGCGGCTCGGACACGGTGTGGACCACGCTGGGCATGATCATGTTGATTCTGCGGGCGTTCTCCTCGGGGGCCGTGGCCGTGACCGGTGTGGAATCAGTCTCCGGTTCCGTGCAGTACCTCAAGAAGCCACGGGCTGCCAATGCCGCGACCATCCTGACCATCATGGGCGTGATCTCCGCCGTGCTGCTGATGGGAGTCATGTACCTGGTGCAGCGCACCGGTGCCGTGGTGGTTCTGGACCCGGCCACGCAGTTGCGAATCAACGGTCACGCGCCGGAGGAGCACTTCTACCAGAACCCGTTGTTGGGTCAGCTGGCACGTGCGGTGTTCGGCCTGGAAACCCCCATGTTCTACGTGGTCATTGGGGCCACGGTGTTGGTGCTCATGGTGGCTGCCTCCACGGCATTCTCCGGATTCCCTGCCCTGGGATCCCGGCTGGCCCGTGATTCGTTCCTGCCACGTCAGCTCAAGGCCCGCGGGGACCGGTTCGCCTTCACCAACGGCATCATCGCCTTGTTGGTGGCAGCCGCCGTTCTGGTGGTGGTCTTCCGCGCCAACGTCAATGACCTGGTGCAGCTCTACGTGGTGGGTGTCTTCACCTCCTTCACGGTGACCCAGGCCGGCATGGTCCGGCACTGGAAGCGGCAGCGCAGAAACGTGCACCAGCCGCAGCAACGTCGTCGTCTGGTGGGGCCGGCAGTGCTGGCCTGTGTGGCTCTGGTCTTCTCTGCCACGGTGCTGGTGATCGTGCTGGTCACCAAATTCGCGCAGGGTGCGTGGATCACGCTGCTGGCCATGGCTGTGCTGGGCGGGCTGATGCTAGCCATCCGCAAGCATTACGACGCCGTGGACCGGGAACTGGTGCTGGCCAAGAACTCTTCCGCAAGGGCACTGCCATCCCGGGTGCACGCCATGATCATCGTGCCCTCGGTGCGCAAGCCGACCATGCGTGCCCTGGCCTACGCGCGCGCTTCACGTCCGTCCACACTGGAAGCCTTGGTGGTGGATGTGTCGCCGGCGGTGACCTCCCGCATTCTGGAGGACTGGCAGCGCCTGGAGGTTCCTGTGCCCGTCACGGTCCTGGATGCCCCGTACCGCAATTCCGTGCAGCCCGTGATCGATCACCTTCACCGGGTCCGACGCCGCTCCCCACGGGACCTTGTTGTGGTCTACATCCCGGAGTACGTGGTGGGCTCCTGGTGGGAGCGGGTGCTGCACAACCAGTCCACGGCCGCCTTGGCGCATCGATTGCGTCTTGAACCCGGGGTCATGATTGCTTCGGTACCCTGGCACGTTGATTCCCATGCCGCTGACCGCCCGGCATCCACCTCCACGGAGAACACGTGAACCTTGTGAACCGCGAGCACCACGGCCCGGAACTGATCCTGACACCGCACGCCTGGGCCCACGGCGGGCACACCGTGGCACGCACGGATCAGGGTCGTGTGGTGTTCGTCCGGCATGCGGATGTGGGGGAGCAGGTCCGGGTACGTCTGACCGAGCACCAGCCAGAGGCCAAGTTCTGGCGCGGGGACGCCGTTGAGGTGCTCACGGGCTCCGAACACCGACGCGAGCACCACCCGTGGGCAGCCGCTGACGCCGTTCTGTGCGCCTCCGACGGCGCTCAGCCCGTGGGAGGAGCTGAGCTGGGCCACCTCTCCGTGTCCCGCCAGCGCCAGATCAAGACCCAGGTGCTTCATGAGCTGCTGGGTGGGATCGGTGGACTGAGGCCTGAGGAACTGGAGGACCTTCAGCCCATCGTGACCTCCCTGCCGTACGAAGACCCTTTGGGGCTGCAGTGGCGCACCCGCGCCCACTTTGCGGTCAACGACGACGGCGTCATCGCCATGCACCCGCACCGCAGTGACCACCTGGTTGCGGTGGATGACTTTCCGCTCATGGTCCCCGCCTTGCGCAACCTGAACCTGGCCCAGGCCGATCTGCGGGGTGTGGTGCGAGTGGATGTGGCTGCACCCAGCGGGGAAGCGGGTCCTCTGGTCCTGGTCACGCCACCATCAGCGGGGGATGCGGACCTGCCGGAACGACTTCAAGCTGGGCTGGTGTCCCACCTGCAATCGGTCTCCCCGGAGGCATCCCTGGTTCTGGGGCCGGCCGAGGGGGTGCGTGGCGAACCGGCAGTGCTCATGGGCCGGGGCCACACGCAAGAACGTGTGGGCGATCTGACCTGGACGGTTTCCGCCGGAGGATTCTGGCAAATCCACCGGCAGGCACCATCCACATTGCTGCCCCGGATCAGCCAAGCGGCAGGGCTTGAACCCGGACAGACCGTGCTGGACCTGTACTCAGGCGCCGGGTTGTTCACAGCGGCCCTGGCACAGACCGTGGGGGAGTCCGGGCGGGTGGTGGCTGTTGAGGGATCGCCGGTCACCAGCGCGGATGCCGCCGCCACATTTGCCGAGCTTCCCCACGTGGACGTTGAGCGCGGGGAGGTGGAACGCAGCCTGGCCCGGATCTGGCCGGAGCGTGTTCGGGCCCCGCGTGGGCGTCACGGCGCTCGCAGCCAGGGCACTCAAGGCAGTGGGGGAACTCGCCGCAGGCGGTCTGGTTCTGAGCTCCGCAGCAGTGGCAACGGCAAGCGTCCCGCTGTGGCGAGCCCCGACGTCGTGGTTCTGGATCCCCCGCGGGCCGGTGCTGGCAAAGCTGTGGTGGATGCCATTCACGCGCTGCAACCGCAGCGGGTGGTCTACCTGTCCTGCGACCCGGCAACGTTGGCGCGGGACCTGGCGCGGTTCCGGCACCACGGTTGGCAGATCCGATCCATCTCCGGACTGGACATGTACCCCAACACCCACCACCTGGAAACCCTGGTGACCCTCACCCGGTGAGGTTGGCACAGGGGGTCAGCGGCTGACTGTGCAGCAGCCGGGTGACAAATTGTCGTCAAACGGAGTCGTAAGACGGCGTCGCAACCTGTGCAGGTGTCTGAAAGCGGTATATTGGGCGGCGACTGCCGGGACGTCGACGTCGCCGGCCGGCCACGAGTGCCGGTCACGGAAGCGACCCCATGACGTCCGCGGTACAGCACAACCGTGGCGAGAGGAGTTCCGGGCAATATGAGCACCGTGGACAGTTTCGGAGCCAAGGGCGTTCTTGACGTCAATGGCAAAGAGTATGAGATTTACCGTCTGAACGCGCTGGAAGGAGCAAAGAAGCTCCCGTTCAGCCTCAAGGTTTTGTTGGAAAACCTGCTGCGTACCGAGGACGGAGCGAACATCACCCAGGCCCACATCGAGGCCCTGGCCAACTGGGATCCATCCGCCCAGCCCAACACGGAGATCCAGTTCACCCCTGCCCGTGTGATCATGCAGGACTTCACCGGCGTGCCCTGCATCGTGGACCTTGCCACCATGCGTGAGGCCATTGCCGAACTCGGCGGCGACCCCGCCCGTGTGAACCCGCTGGCACCCGCCGAGCTGGTCATCGACCACTCCGTGCAGATCGACTCCTTCGGTAACAGCCAGGCGATCGAGCGCAACATGGACATCGAGTACCAGCGCAACGGGGAGCGTTACCAGTTCCTGCGCTGGGGCCAGACCGCATTCGACGACTTCAAGGTTGTCCCCCCGGGCATGGGCATTGTCCACCAGGTCAACATTGAGAACCTGGCTCGCGTGGTCATGACCCGCGAGGTCGACGGCGTGACCCGGGCCTACCCGGACACCTGCGTGGGCACCGACTCCCACACCACCATGGAGAACGGCATCGGCGTTCTCGGCTGGGGCGTGGGTGGCATCGAGGCCGAGGCAGCCATGCTGGGCCAGCCCATCTCCATGCTGATCCCGCGTGTGGTCGGCTTCAAGCTCACCGGAGAGATCCCCTCCGGCGCCACCGCCACCGACGTCGTGCTGACCATCACGGAGATGCTGCGCGCCCACGGTGTGGTCGGCAAGTTCGTGGAGTTCTACGGCGAAGGCGTGGGTGCGGTGCCGCTGGCCAACCGCGCCACCATTGGCAACATGAGCCCCGAGTTCGGTTCCACCGCCGCGATCTTCCCGATCGACGACGTCACCATGGACTACTTGCGCCTGACCGGGCGCTCCGCCGAGCAGGTTGCTCTGGTGGAGGCCTACACCAAGGAACAGGGGATGTGGCACGATCCCTCCCGCGAGATCGAGTTCTCCGAGTACCTGGAACTGGACCTCTCCACCGTGGTGCCGTCCATCTCCGGACCCAAGCGCCCCCAGGACCGCATCGAGCTGTCCAAGTCCAAGGAGCAGTTCGCCAAGGACATCACCAACTACCCGTCCTCCAAGGGCGCGGAGTCGGCATCGGTGTCCATGGCAGACGGCCGCGAGTTCGAGTTGGAGACCGGTGCGGTCTCGATCGCTTCGATCACCTCCTGCACCAACACCTCCAACCCGTCCGTGATGATGGCTGCCGCCGTGCTGGCCCGCAATGCGGTGGAGAAGGGGCTCAAGGCCAAGCCGTGGGTCAAGACCTCCATTGCCCCGGGCTCCAAGGTGGTCACCGACTATTACGAGAAGTCCGGCCTGGTCCCTGCACTGCAGGAGCTCGGCTTCTACATCGTGGGTTACGGCTGCACCACCTGCATCGGCAACTCCGGCCCGCTCGAGGATGAGATCTCCCAGGCGATCCAGGACAACGACCTCGCCGTGACCTCGGTGCTTTCCGGCAACCGTAACTTTGAGGGCCGTATCAACCCGGACATCAAGATGAACTACCTGGCCTCCCCGCCGCTGGTGGTCGCTTACGCTCTGGCCGGCAACATGGACTTCGACTTCGAGTCCCAGGCCCTGGGCCAGGATGCCGATGGCAACGACGTCTTCCTGAAGGACATCTGGCCGGATCCGGCCGAGGTCCAGAAGATCATCGACGCCTCGATCGACACGGAGATGTTCACCAACGAGTACGGCACCATCTTTGACGGGGATGAGCGCTGGCAGAACCTGGACACCCCCACGGGCAAGGTCTTCGAGTGGGATGAGAACTCCACCTACGTGCGCAAGCCACCGTACTTTGAGGGCATGACCATGGAGACCACCCCGGTCTCCGACATCGAGGGAGCCCGCGTGCTGCTCAAGCTGGGCGATTCGGTCACCACCGACCACATCTCCCCGGCTGGTTCCTTCAAGTCGGAGACCCCGGCCGGTCAGTACCTGGTGGCCAACGGCGTGGAGCGCAAGGACTTCAACTCCTACGGCTCCCGCCGTGGTAACCACGAGGTCATGATTCGCGGCACCTTTGCCAACATCCGCATCAAGAACCAGCTGCTGGACGGCGTTGAGGGTGGCTTCACCCGCGACTTCACCCAGGAGGGTGGCCCGCAGGCCTACGTCTACGACGCCTCCCAGAACTACCAGGAAGCCGGCACCCCGCTGGTCGTCCTGGCAGGCAAGGAGTACGGCTCCGGTTCCTCGCGTGACTGGGCGGCCAAGGGCACTGCGCTGCTGGGCATCGAGGCCGTGATCGCCGAGTCCTACGAGCGTATCCACCGCTCCAACCTGATCGGCATGGGCGTGCTGCCGCTGCAGTTCCCCGCCGGTGAGTCCGCCGAGTCCCTGAACCTGGATGGCACGGAGACCTTCTCGATCGCAGGAGTCACCGCTCTCAACGAGGGCCAGACCCCCAAGACCGTCAAGGTCACCGCCGCCAAGGAAGACGGCTCCACCGTGGAGTTCGACGCCGATGTTCGCATCGACACCCCAGGTGAGGCCGACTACTACCGCAACGGCGGCATCCTGCAGTACGTGCTGCGCCAGATCGCGGCCAACTGATCAGTTTCCACTGATTGGTTGACGGGTTGGGCCCGCCCCGTCATGCACGGGGCGGGCCCAACTCATGCGGCCAGACCGTCACCGGCTGTCCGGTTGCGCCACGGTCATGTTCGATTTCGCCACTTTTCCGGGCCCCACGTGGTCGCAACCGAACACGGTGGTGGCGGAACCGACCCTGGTTCCGGGGCGCTGACCGGTGGCCACCACGCGGTGCCCCTGGCTCGGTCCACGGCGCCGTCAGAGGGGCCAGATGAAAGCACGGGAGGCCGTGGACGCGTACGATCGATGGATGAGGAACTACCGGGGGCCAGGAGGACAACCATGACCCTGCTCGAGCGCATCAACGGTCCGGAGGACCTGGAGGCACTGTCACAGCAGGAACTGCTTGAACTGGCGCAGGAGATCCGCGACTTCCTGGTGACCAACGTGGCGGCCACGGGCGGTCACCTGGGCCCCAACCTGGGTGTGGTGGAGCTGACGCTTGCCTTGCACCGGGTGTTCGACTCCCCGCGTGACCCCATCGTTTTTGACACGGGGCACCAGTCCTACGTGCACAAGCTGCTAACGGGCCGCCAGGATTTCACCACGCTGCGCCAGGAGGGCGGTTTGGCCGGCTACCCGGATCGCCGGGAGTCAGAGCACGACGTCGTGGAGTCCTCCCACGCATCATCGTCTCTGTCCTGGGCGGACGGCATCTCACGTGCTTTCGGCATGACGGGACAGGGGGACCGGACGGTCGTCGTCGTGGTTGGCGACGGCGCCATGACCGGCGGCATGACCTGGGAGGCTGCCAACAACATTGCCGGGGATCCTGACCGGCGCGTGGTGATTGTGGTCAATGACAACGGCCGTTCCTACGCCCCCACCGTGGGTGGATTGGCCCGCCAACTGCACAACCTCAAAGCGGACGTGCAACAGGGTGTGGACGCCGTGCGAACGGACCGCCGGTACGAGGAACTGCTGACCACCGTCAAGGACGGGTTGAAGAACGCCGGGCCCATCGGCCAGGCCGCCTACCGTGGACTGCACGGGATGAAGGTGGGGCTCAAGGACGTGGTGGTGCCCCACGGGCTGTTCGCGGATCTGGGCATGAAGTACGTGGGACCGGTGGACGGGCACGATCAGGAAGCCTTGGAGCAGGCCCTGCGCAATGCCAAGAACTTTGGTGGGCCCGTGATCGTGCATGCCATCACGGAGAAGGGTCACGGCTATCCGCCGGCGTTGGCGGATGAGGCGGACATGTTCCACGCCGTGGGCACCATCAACCCGGAGACCGGGCAGCCCATGAAGCCCAGCTCAGGGCGCTCCTGGACCGCGGTGTTCGGAGATGAAATCGCAGCGATCGCCGATGAACGCGAAGACATCGTGGGGGTCACCGGGGCCATGTTGATCCCCGTGGGACTGCAGAAGATGCAGGCAGCACACCCGGACCGCGTGGTGGACGTGGGCATTGCCGAACAGCACGCACTAACCATGGCCGCCGGCATGGCCTTCGGCGGCCTGCACCCCGTGGTGGCCCTGTACGCCACCTTCCTGAACCGCGGGTTCGACCAACTCCTGATGGACGTGGCCCTGCACAAGGCCGGGGTGACCGTGGTGCTGGACCGCTC
The DNA here is from genome assembly GCF_000800955.1 of Kocuria sp. ZOR0020. Lineage (NCBI taxonomy): Bacteria > Bacillati > Actinomycetota > Actinomycetes > Micrococcales > Micrococcaceae > Kocuria > Kocuria sp. ZOR0020. The sequence continues at coordinate 31,953 of NZ_JROX01000159.1, read as the reverse complement.
CGGGGTGACCGGACCGGACGGTCCCAGCCATCACGGCATGTGGGACCTTGCCCTGCTGCAGATCGTGCCCGGCCTTCACCTGGCAGCCCCCAGGGATGAACCCAGCCTGGTGGAACAACTGCGTGAGGCCGTTGCCATCAACAATGCTCCCACCGTGATCCGCTACCCCAAGGGCAACGTGGGGCCGCAGATCCCCGCCGTGGAGCGGTTGGAAGACGGCGTTGACGTGCTGCTGCGCACCGGCACCGGTGAAGAGGTGCCGGATCACGACCGTGACGTCCTGTTGGTCTCAGTGGGTTCCATGGCAGAGGTGTGCCTGGATGCCGCTGCGCGCCTGGAAGCACACGGTGTGACCGCCACAGTGGTGGATCCGCGCTGGGTCTTGCCGGTGCCGTCGTCGTTGGCTCGGCTTGCCGGTAACCACCGGATCGTGGTGGTGGTGGAGGACGGCGTGCGTTCAGGTGGCATCGGGTCCCTGGTGCGCCAAAGCCTGCGGGATGCCGGAGTGGACACCGCTCTCAATGAGGTAGGTCTGCCCACCGAGTTCCTGACCCACGCCTCCCGGGACCAGATCCTTCAGAGGGTGGGTTTGACCGCGCAGCGCATTGCCCAGGACACCCTGGCCTCCGTTTTGGGCACCAAGGTTCCGTACGCACGGCCCGTGGATGACAGCGCAGAGACCCACACTCACGTGGGGGAGCGCTGATCCTTGCGGGAGGATCAGAATTCACGACGACGTGCACCGACTTGCGTACGCGCGCCACGTTGTAGCACCCATCACTTCTCAGTAGGCTGAGATCTTGGAGAGCGGGGTGTTCCCGCTGGGCAACGAAAGGAATCCAGAGATGTTGAGGAAAGCTGCATTTGTGGTCGGCTTCGGAGCAGGCTTCCTGGTCGGTTCCTACATGGGTCGCGAGCCGTACGAGAAGGTTCAGGCCAAGGTGACCGGCGTGGTGGAGGACCCTGAGGTCCGCCGCAAGGTCCAGGAAGGTGCGGAGAAGGCTGCGGCCACCGTCAAGGAACAAGCACCCGTGGTGGGGGAGAAGGCTGCTGATGCCGCCAAGTCCGCCACAGCCAAGGCCAAGGAGTCTGCGGGCAATGCCGCCGACGCCGCCAAGGACAAGGCCGATCAGGCCTCCAAGAGCAAGTCCGGGGACGCCACGGACAACCTGGACGGCGCATCCAAGGACGCCGGTGCCCCCAAGCCGGGTCCCGGTCCCGTCCAGCCGACTCCGGGTTCCACCAGCTGAATCGGATTCCATCAGTTGAATCGGAATTCCATTAGCTGAATCCGAGCGTGAACAACTGCCCCGCACCGTGTTGTTGGCGCGGGGCAGTTGTGTGTCTGGCGCTTGTTTGATGTGCCAGGCCCGGGTTTGACCTGCGGGCCCGGGTTTGACGTGCCGGGTCAGGACCCGGGGTGTTGTTGCCCCAGTAGTTCGGCGAGCACGGGGGCTGCCAGGTCGACCTGCCAGGAACGTGCGCCCAGCTCCGTGAGCGTCTGGCCCACTGCGGCTGGGGTGGCAGCGGCGGGCGGATCCCATGCCAGACGGCGCAGGTGTTCAGGCACCAGCATGTTTTCAGTGGGCATGGTGTGTTCTGCCGCCAGATCCGCGATGGCCGGTTTGAAGACCTTCAAGCGGGTGGCCGCCGCGGGGCGTTTGGTCTCCCAGGCCTTGACCGGCGGAAGGGCATCCGAGGCGATGTTGAAGGGCACCAGCTCCTCCTCCCGGCGGGCCTCCTGCAGGGCGGTCAACCACCGGGGGGCTTCACGGGAGGCTGCCCGACCGTGGAAGCCCGGGGTCTTGAGCAGTTGGGGCACCGTGCGGGGCATGGTGATGGCAGCGGCCACCAGCGCTGAGTCAGGCAGCAGACGGCCGGGGGAGACATCCCGGTTCTTGGCCAGCTCCTCCCGGGCAGACCACAGATTCCGCAGGGCGGTGAGTTGACGGCGGTTACGAACCTTGGTGATCCCAGAGGTTCGCCGCCATGGATCCTTGCGCGGTACGGGCTGATCGGCGCTGCGAATGGACTCGAATTCCTCCAGCGCCCAGTCCAACTTGCCCTGTTCACGCAGAAGGTCCTCCACGGCCCACCGCAGCTGTACCAGGACTTCCACGTCCAGAGCGGCGTAGGTCAACCAGGATTCCGGCAGGGGTCGCTTGGACCAGTCCACGGCCGAGTGTTCCTTGGAGAGGGTGAACCCCAGAAGTTCTTCTGTTTCCGCAGCCAGACCCACACGGGCCAGGCCTGCCAGGCGCCCACCCAGTTCGGTGTCAAAGAGCTTATCCGGCCACATGTCCAGGTCCCGTAGGCAGGGGAGGTCCTGGGTTGCTGCATGGAGCACCCACTCAACACCCTTCAGGGCCTCGTTGACCACGGCCAGGGACCCCACGGCCTCCGGGTCGATCAAGATGGTGCCGGTGCCCTCACGCCGCAACTGCACCAGAAAGGCGCGCTGCCCGTACCGGAACCCACTGGCCCGCTCGGTGTCCACGGCCACGGGGCCGTGGCCTGCAGCCAGCTCGCCTGCTGCCCGTTCCACCTGGGAGAAGGAGTTGAGCACGCGGGGGATTCCCTCATGGGGACGGTCCAGGTGGACCGTTTCCGGCACGGTGAAGTCCTCGAATCCCGGTACCACAAGCGCCGGTGCGCTCTGCGTGGCACCGGAGCTGTTGCGCGCCCGGGTGCCACCGTCAGTGGCGTGCTGTGGTGTGCCAGTGGTGCTCACGGTTTGCGGTCAGTTCCTCAGTTCTCCTGTGGCCGATGCAGGCCACGTCCCTACAGGGTGGTGCGCCTCAGATGAGGCCGGCGACTTCTGGGGTTTCGCCCCGATCGCCGTGGCGGGCTAACGGCCGGTCAGGGGGATGACGCCGTCGGTCACCGGGGGCAGACCCGCAAACGTGCAGACCATGTCAGCCCACGCCTCCAGGTGCGCACCAAAGTTCTGGTCCGTGGGGGTCCAGGAGGCACGGAGTTCGACGTCGATGTCCTCACCTGTGTCTGCCAACTGACCGAATCCTTCAGCCACCACCCGTGAGGCGGTGCCGCCTTCACCGGTGAAGGCGGCACCGTTGCGTTCCAGGGATTCCAACAGCCAACTCCAGGCCACGGAGGCCAACATGTGGTCGTGGCCGAGGTCGCGTTCCACCTGAGCCTTGACAAAGGTGACGATCCGGAACTCGTTACCCCATTCCGCGCTGCGGGAGGGGGCGTGGCTCAGGATGAAACGCCCTTCGGCCAGCTCGTCCGAGCCGGTGCGCCCGATCGCGCTCATTCCGGGATAGGAGGCCACCACGGCGGCGCTGGCGGTGGCATCGGTGACGGTGGCGGAAAACGCCACGGAGTCGCTGGGACCCATGGGAACGGAGATCTGATTCAACTCGATCTCCGGGCGGCATTGCGCAGCGCGCAGGGAGGCCACGGCCGCTCGAAAACGACCCAGCCCCTCATGCAAATCAGTCACCGCGCCCACGGGTTCCAGGGTAGGGGCAGCCGTGGGTCACCCTCCGGTGGCACGCCGCCTGCCGCCGACTGTGACCAACTCCCCACACCTGGCCTCTGGACGTGATGCCAGGCCCGGAGTGGCCCGGCCACAGTCATCCGGTGCTCAGTCTCCTGTCGGGTGCAACCGCATGGACACGGAGTTGATGCAGTACCGCTGATCCGTGGGGGTGGGGTAGCCCTCTCCGGAGAACACGTGCCCCAGGTGGGAGTCACAAGCCGCGCAGCGTACTTCCACGCGTTCCATGCCCAGGGTGGTGTCACGGATGTAGCGGACCCGGTCCTGCGCCAAGGGCTGGTAGAACGAGGGCCATCCGCAGTGGGAACCAAACTTGGTCTCTGATCGGAACAGCTCGGCACCGCAACCGCGGCAGGCGTAGACGCCCTCGGTCTCCGTGTCCCAGTACTCGCCGGTGAACGGGCGCTCCGTGCCCGCTTCCCGCAGCACGTGGAATTCCTGGGGAGTCAGCACCGCGCGCCACTGGTCTTCCGTACGAGACATGGGGTTGGCGCTGTTTGTGGGCTCCGACGACGACGCCGGAGTGGGCGCAGGGGCGTTCTGGTGGGTGGCGGCATCCTGTTGCTCAGACATCTCTGCCTTTCAGATGGTGGTGTGGACTCGGCAGACCGGCTCACCGCAGGTCTCAGCGGAGGCTTCGGCCTGTTGGTGACAACGCTTGAGCCGGCGGTCTTATGCCGTGACAGGATGGCAGGCATGACTCCAGGTGGAATCCCCCGTCCGGCATCCCGCAGCACCGCCACCGGATTTAGTGGTACGGATCTTGCGCAGGCACCTTCCGGGTGGAAGCGCGGTGCCGTGGTGGGTGCTGCAGCCATGGCCGGCACGGCATCCCTGACCTTTGGGCTGACCTCTGCCGTGGCCGCCTATCTTGCCCGCCAGGTGGTGGTGCCTCCGCGGTACCGCTCAGAGGATCTGAACATCATCTCCTTCACCCCGGCTCCGGTTCCCGCAGACGGGACGGTCCCGCCGCCTGGGGCCGGTGAAGTCACCCTGGCTGCCACCGTGGAAACCACCGTGGACGGTGTTTACAGTCTGCGATTCGACGCCGGAGCGGGTCACGCCCGGATCGGTGCCATCAAGTCGTGGTCCCCTGCCACCTCGGAAGTGGTCCGGACGGTGGAGGAGGTCTATTCGGGGGATCTCAGCACGGCCACCAAGGGCTGGTGGTCCGGGACGGTGTATCCGGATCCCGCTCATGCCGGCTACGCCTTTGAAGACGTGGAGATTCCCATTGAGGTGGGTCTGGCTCCGGCCTGGGTCATTCCTGCGGACGAGCAGGTCACGCAGGAGGGGCAGCGCCCCCGGTTGATCGAAGGCCCCTGGGCGATCATGGTCCACGGCCGTGGAGCCCAGAGGATGGAGGGCCTCCGGGCGGTGGCGGTGGCCCAAGAGTTGGGGCTGACCTCCATGTTGATTTCCTACCGCAATGACCGGGAGGCACCGTCGTCTGCGGACCGGCGCTACGGGTTGGGTTTCACCGAATGGAAAGACGTTCAGGTGGCCATCTCTTACGCCAAGTCCCGTGGTGCCACACAGATCGTGTTGTTCGGTTGGTCCATGGGTGGGGCCATCTGCATGGCCACGGCCGATCAGTCGTTCTACCGCGGTGACATTGTGGCCATGGTGCTGACCGGTCCGGTGGTGGACTGGTTCACACTGTTCACGCATCACACCGCCAACCGGAAGTTGCCGGCGGCCATCGGTCGCCGTGCCTCCGGGCTGATCAGTTCACGGCGCGGACGCCACCTGACGGGCTTGGCCGCTCCGGTGGACCTGGCCAGCCTTGATTGGGTCACCCGCTACCGGGAACTGCGCACGCCCACGCTGATTCTGCATTCAAAGGACGATGAATTCGTCCCGGACACCGCAGGACGGCAGCTCGCCCGGCTCTCGCCGTTGGTGGAGTTCGTGGCCTTCCGGAAGGCACGCCACACCAAGGAGTGGAATGTGGCTCCCCAGCGCTGGGAGAACGCTGTCAGGGCATGGTTGAAGCCGTTGGTCTCAGGCACTGATGGGAGCAACCACCGCGCCCAGCGCTGAGACCAGATCCTCCGGTGCCACCTCCACGTCCAGACCACGCCGGCCACCTGAGACGTAGATGGAGCTCTGCTCCAGGGCCGCGGCCTCCAGGACCGTGGGGGATGGTTGCTTCTGCCCGAACGGGGAAATGCCACCCACCACGTACCCGGTGTGACGCTGCGCGGCCACCGGGTCAGCCATCTTTGCCTTCTTCCACCCCAAGGCAGATGCGGCGACCTTCATGGAGACCTGACGGTTGACGGGGAGCACCACCACACCAAAGGTCTTGGAGGAGGAGCCCGCCGTGGAGTCGGCGGGGCAGACCAGCAACGTCTTGAACACGCGGTCAGGCTCTACCCCCAGCGCCTGGGCGGCCTCGGCACCGAAGTTGGTGACGTCGTCGTCATGAACGTAGGAGGCCTCCCGGAAGGCCACCCCGGCGTTGTGGAGAAAGACCACTGCGGGGGTGCTGTCACCGTGGGAGGACTGAGCGGATTTCTTGGTTTTCTTGGCCATGTTCAATCAACCCCGTTCGGGCAGCCATGTTCAGTCCGTGGTGCGCGGCAGCTGAGCCACTTGCCTGCGAATGCGCTCCAGCATGGCGGACATGCCACGCATCCGCAGGGGAGAGACCAACTGGGTCAGGGCGAACCGCTCCGTGAGATCGGCAGGCAGCTCCGCAATCTGTGACGCCGTCAGACCATCCAGTCCCTCATGCAGGATGGAGGCGAATCCGCGGGTGGTGGGCGCCTCCATGGGGGCGGAGAAGAACAGGCGGACCGGGGTGGAATCCTCCCCGGTTGCCGCCTGGTCCTCCCACTCGACCGTCAGGAACAGCGGTGACTGGCATTCCACCACTTGCTCCAGGGCCTCCGGGTGTTCACCGTAGCGTTCGGGCAGAGCCGGCAACTGACGGGAGAACTCCAGCAAGAGTTGCAGGCGGTCCTGTTGCGGAACGGCATGGAAATCCTCCACCAGCTCCGCCACGGAGGCCGGAAGGTCGGTGGTGTCCTGGGCGCTCATCGAGCAGCCCCCGGCGCCTCGCCGCGTTCGGGGCCGGACACAATCGGGACCCGCACGGAATTGCCCCATTCGGTCCAGGAGCCGTCGTAATTGCGAACCTGCGGGAAGCCCAACAGGTGCTGGAGAACAAACCAGGTGTGGGCCGAGCGCTCACCGATACGGCAGTAGGCAATGACCTCCTGCGTGGGATCCAAACCGACTTCTTCCTGATAGATCGCCTCCAACGCGGCGCGCGGCTTGAACGTGGAGTCCTCCGCAGCGGCACGGGCCCACGGGACCGAGGCCGCCGTGGGGATGTGACCGCCACGCAGCACCCCTTCCTGCGGGTACTCAGCCATGTGCGTTCGCTGCCCGGTGTACTCGGGCTCCGAACGGACGTCAATCAACGGAACCTGCCCCAACGCCTCCAGAACCTGGGGCTGGTAGGCGCGGATGGGGGCGTCGTCGCGCTGCACCTGCGGGTAGTCGGTGCGCTCCCGCGTGGTGGTCTCCGTGGTCAGCTCGCGGCCCTCAGCCACCCATTTGTCCCGGCCGCCGTCCATCAGGCGGACGTCCTGGTGCCCGAACAGGGTGAAGACCCACAGGGCGTAGGCGGCCCACCAGTTGGACTTGTCCCCGTAGACCACAATGGTGTCCTCCCGGGTGATGCCCTTGCTGCTCATCAGCTCCGCAAACTGAGCGCCGTCCAGGTAGTCACGCACGTCCGGCAGGTTCAGATCCGTGTGCCAGTCGACCTTCAAGGCACCGGGGATGTGCCCGGTTTCATACAGCAGGACGTCCTCATCGGACTCGATCACGACGACGCCCGCGTCCTGACCGTGTTCGGCCACCCACGCCGTGGAAACCAGGCGCTGCGGGTGCGCGTATTCGGCAAACTTGGGGTCAGTGGTGTCCGCACCGATGGGCATGGGGACTCCTTCACACAGAGGGATCAGAGAAATCGTTCACCACACTATCGCCGTCGTGACCGCTTTAGCGCGGCGGTCAACGAATGTGCGCGAGCGGCGAACCGGTAAGCTCGCATGTGGTGTGGACCGCACCTGCAGCCTCGGTCTGCGCCACAGCACACGATTGGCACCGCACCAGGTGCTTGGCGCCCATCACCACGGTTGAAAGAGGTCCTTGTGAGCCCGCAGATCCAGCGACTGGTTGACCGCAGGCCGGCCGTCTCGGCAGAAGAACTGTTGGACGGGTTCCGTCCGTCCGAGCGGTTCGGTGAGGTGTCCTTCCAGACCTACCGTCCGGATCCCGCGCAACCGTCACAGGCCCAGGCCGTGGAGGAACTGCAGCGCTTTGCCGCCAGTGTGACTGGTTCCGGCAAGGCATCCGGCAAGGGCGGAGGGTTCTTCTCCCGCATGTTCGGTGGTGGTGGCGGCGGCGCGGCCACCAAACAGGGGATCTACCTGGACGGTGGATTCGGGGTGGGCAAGACCCACCTGCTGGCTTCCCTTTGGCATGAGGCCCCGGGTCCCAAAGCCTTCGGCACATTCGTGGAGTACACCAACCTGGTGGGTGCACTCACCTTCCCCAAAACCGTTCAGGCGCTGAGCCAGTACAGCCTGGTGTGCATTGACGAGTTCGAACTGGACGATCCCGGGGACACCGTGCTGATGTCCCGGCTCATGCGTGAACTCTCCGATGCCGGGGTGAAGCTTGCCGCCACCTCCAACACTCTCCCGGGCTCACTGGGGGAGGGACGCTTTGCCGCAGCTGGTTTCCAGCGCGAGATTCAGGTGCTCTCCGACCAGTTCGAGGTCTTGCGGATCGACGGCGAGGACTTCCGTCACCGTGGACTCCCGGAAGCCCCTGCCTCCCTGCCGGATGAGCAGATCGAATCGTTCATGGACCAGCGTTTTGACGGACAAACCGTGGCCGTGGACGACTTCAGCGACGTGGTGGAGCACCTCAGTACCGTTCACCCCTCCCGCTATCGGCACCTGATCAAGGACCTGGACGGGATCGTGTGGCGCAATGTTCACACCGTGGACCAGCAGGCCCTGGCCTTGCGTCTGGTGGTGTTGACCGACCGACTGTATGACCGTGACCTGCCGATCGTGGCCTCCGGAGCTTCCTTTGATCAGATCTTCACCCCGGAGATGATGGCAGGCGGCTACCAGAAGAAGTACTACCGTGCGGTCTCCCGTCTCACAGCGCTGGCACGCGAAGGCCTGGCCGAGAGCTGACGGCTTGGGACCTGACGTATGACAGAGCGCCCCTCACGTGTGGGAGGGGCGCTCTGTTCATCCTGTGCCCGTACGTGGCCGGATCGGTCAACCACGAGCCTCACGCGATCAGTTGTCCGAATCGCCGTTCAGGGAATCCTTCGCCTGATTGACCTGATCTTCGTACTTGTTGTCGGTCTTGTCGTTGGCAAAGTCTGCGCCCTTGTCGACAGCCTCCGGGTTGTCCGAAGCGGCCTGCTTGGCCTTGTCTGCAAATCCTCCGAGGTCCACCATGGGTTGTCTCCTTTCGGTTGGGATCAGTCAGTTCGTCATCAATCTGACTGCCACCACTGTGCTTGAACAGGAACACGTTGTCCAGGACACAAGGGCCCAGGGAGCCGATCTACGCTCGCGGCTAAACGGGTGTTGCTGCATGCCACAGTCGTGGGACGCCGCCCTCTGACACGCGGGGCCAAGACACCTGGTCCTGCCGCTCGCCCGATGGGGCCTGGCATGGAACCGGGGACGGTTATGCCAGTTCCATGTTCGGTTGCGACCAGGAATTGAGCGGCTTTGAGGCGGAACCGAACTCACAGGGGGCGTAACCGGACATGTCCGGGGCGGACACCCACGTATGCCGCGCTCCCGACCCGCTAACGCAGTGTCGACCCTCAAACGCGGTGCCGACCAGCCAACGCAGTGCGGACCAGCCCGGGCCGTGAACACGAGCCTGAACCATGGAAGACGAACAACCCCCGGCAACTTGTGGTTGCCGGGGGCTGTTCTCCCTGGTGGGAGGTGGTGCGCGATACTGGGATCGAACCAGTGACCTCTTCCGTGTCAGGGAAGCGCGCTACCGCTGCGCCAATCGCGCTCGCTGAAAGTCGGAAACTTACGAGCTTGGTGGGATTTACCGAGGTGGAGACGGGATTCGAACCCGCGTAGACGGCTTTGCAGGCCGCTGCCTAACCACTCGGCCACCCCACCGGGACCTGTAGTCCGTGAAGGACTTGGCCTTGAAGCCAACACCCGGAAGTGTCGGCTTCTCAGAGCGGTTGACGGGAGTCGAACCCGCGACCCTCACCATGGCAAGGTGATGCTCTACCAGCTGAGCTACAACCGCATTTGATCGTTGGTTTCCGTTTCCTTGGCCAACGTTCGATCGGAAACTCTAGCACAGCTTCTTGCTGGTCCCGGTTGCCCGGTGACTTCGCCTTTGGCTGTTGCCGTTTCCGACGCCAGAGACTTTAGGGGACCTGATCGGCTCCGCGCAAATCGGCTCCCGGTGGCCCGTACGTGGTCCGTGGATCGGTGCAGGGATCGGTGCAGGGATCGGTGCACCAAGCGGCGTGTGGACGCCGATTGGCACGAACCGGGTCACCTGCGTTATGGTTTCCAGGTCGCAAGCGCGATTGGCGCAGCGGTAGCGCGCTTCGTTCACACCGAAGAGGTCACTGGTTCGATCCCAGTATCGCGCACGTGTTTGTGACCAAGAGCCCCACCCGGGATGGACTTCCGGGTGGGGCTCTTGGCTTTTGACCACCGTACGGGCCGCAGCGTCCGTCACCACCAGGCGATTCACACCGATGGGGAGAGCATGACGCAGCCAAGACTGGCCGAGCAGACGGCTCATGGACGCATGTACGCCCGGGCAGAGGGGGAGGTGGCCACCGTCCCGTCCATCACCACCGTCTTGTCCCGGGCGGCAGTGGACCTGGGTGGCTGGCACGGTTGGTTGGCGGCTCAAGCTGTCCTGGAGGATGACCGGCTGGCGGGTGCCCTGGGGTCGCCGTCGCGGATGAGGACCGTGGCCCGTGATGCTGCCGGTGCCGCCGAACGCTACCGGGATCGGGCGGCTGAACGCGGGGACCGCGTGCACAACTATTGCGAGCAAACCGCGCTGCAGGCCATGGGTGAGCCTGCAGATGTTGAACAGGCCCGCGCGGTGCTGCGCGACCACGGCGAGGAGGCCTATGCCGCGCGGTTCGATGAATGGTGGGATCTCTACTCACCCAAGCCCCTGGCAGCGGAGATCACGGTCTGGAACCACACCGTGGGCTACGCAGGAACTCTGGATCTGGTGGCTGAGATCGCGGGCAAGGTCTGTTTGATCGACTACAAGACCAAGGGCACGGACCGCAATGGTCGGGTCAAGGCTCTGGACCCCAAGGTGGTCACGCAGCTGGTGGCGGGGCTCAAGGCTGAGGAACAACTGGTGGACGCGCAGACGGGACAGTGGGAACCGTGGCGTTACGGTCAGGCTGATTTGTTGCTGGGAGTGGCCGTGGGGCCCACGGAAGTGGTGGCGCAACAAGCGGTCCCGGAGGTACTGGCTGCCCACTGGCACAAGTTCTGCGCGCTTCGCCGGGTCTGGACGCACGAAACATTGTTGGACGCAGCCGGCGCCCAACTGCGTCCGGTACCGCCTCCACCGGCCTGAAGCGCTGCGCCCTAAACTTGGACACAACGTGAAGAACTTTGGCCTTCAGCCCTGACTGTGGAGGCCCACACCCGTGTGAACAACCCAGGAGAGCCCCACTTCATGGCAGTACGCCCCATCCGAACCATTGGTGACCCCGTGCTGCGTAGCGTGGCGGAACCCGTCCGTACCTTTGATGACGCCACCAGGAATGACCTTCAGAACTTGGTGGACGACATGGTGGACACCATGCACGATGTCCAGGGCGTGGGGCTGGCTGCCCCGCAGATCGGTGTTGGCCTGCGCATTTTTGTCTATGAGATCGCGGGGGAGTCCGGCCATGTGGTCAACCCCGTACTGACTGTAGGGGATGAACCGCAGGAGGGCTCGGAGGGGTGCTTGTCCGTTCCTGGCATGGGGCATCCCACCCCGCGTGCTGACTACGCACAGGTGACCGGCTTCACCGTCACGGGAGACCCGGTCACCGTTGAGGGTCACGGCTTGTTGGCGCGCTGCCTCCAGCACGAAACAGACCACCTGGACGGCACGCTGTACGTGGACCGTTTGCGGGGTACGTCCAAGAAGCAGGCCATGCAGGCCATTCGGAGCCTGAACTACACATCCGTGGTGGCGGACGTGCATCAGCAGCGGGGGGATTCTTTGGCCTCCGGGCGCGGCTCCAGTTTTGGTGCACCGGCAGCCCCCACTGCCGCAGCCTCCACCACAACAACAACGACGACGAACCGCGCCAACCGTCCAGTCCGCAATCATGCGGGCCTTGACCGTTCAGGAGGTGCCCTGTGAAGGTGCTTTTTGCAGGCACGCCGCAGGCGGCTGTTGAGCCGCTGAAACATCTGGCTGACCAGGAAGACCTGGACGTCGTGGCCGTCCTGACCCGCCCAGACGCCCCCGTGGGACGGAAGAAGACCCTGACGCCTTCACCCGTGGCCCAGGCTGCCGCTGAGCTCGGGTTGGCAGTGATCAAAGCGGATCGCGTGGATGCCGCGGTCATTGACCAGATTCTGGTCACCGGCGCCCAGGTGGGTGCTGTGGTGGCTTATGGTGCGTTGTTGAAGCCTGCGGCATTGGAAGCCTTGCCCATGGGCTGGGTCAATCTGCATTTCTCGGCATTGCCCGCATGGCGCGGTGCGGCACCGGTGCAACAATCCCTGCTGGCCGGGGAGACCACAGCCGCTGCCACCACGTTTGTGCTGGACGAAGGTATGGACACTGGTCCGGTCCTGCGAAGGTTCACGGATCCTGTCCGAGCGGATGATGTGGCTGGCACCGTGCTGAACCGCCTGAGCGAGGTGGGAGCACCCGTGCTGGCCGAGTCCCTGCGGGATCTGGCCAACGGCGTCACACCCACCCCGCAGCCGGGGCAGGGCACCAAGGCACCCAAGCTGACCGGCACAGACGGGCGCATCGACTGGAACCAGCCTGCCGAGCGCATTGCAGCACGCGTGCGCGCCGTGACCCCTGAACCCGGGGCTTGGACGGAACTGGACGGGGCCCGGTTCAAGATCACGGGCCACGTGGTTCAGCGCCACGAGCCCGACGCCCAGGAAGTTCCAGCACCACCCGGCCAGGTGATGATTCACCACGGGTCCGTGCTGGTGGGAACCGGAACTCATCCCGTTGAGCTGACTCTGGTGCAGCCGGCTGGCAAGAAGTCCATGGCAGCATCCGATTGGGCCCGTGGTCGCATGACCGGGGCAGACACTTCAGAGGTCAAATTCGCATGAGCCAAGGTCCCGGGAACACGCGCCGCACAGGTGGATCACGTGGTGCCGGTGGAAGCGGCGGTGCTGGCCCGTCTCGTGATACGGGCCGGTCCCGTGGTGCCGGCAGCTCACGTGGCTCCGGTCCTTCGGATGGGCCAGGTCGTTCCGGTGGTTCCGGTCGCTCCGGTGGGACCGGTGAATCGGGCGGTTACCGGGACAACCGCGGCCGCCAGCGCAACCGCCAGGCAATGGGTGAGCGGCGCTATTCCTCCTCAGCTCCGTCGCAACGGACCCGGCGCACTGATCCTGCACGGCTTGCTGCGTTCCGAACCTTGCGCGCCGTGGCTGAGGACGACGCCTACGGCAACCTGGTTCTGCCTGACCACCTGCGCCGCCTCCAGCTGAACCGCCGGGACGCCGGACTGGCCACAGAGCTGGCTTACGGGGCGCTGCGGCACCAAGGAACATGGGACGCCGTGCTCACGCACTGCGTGGACCGCCCCTTGGCCAAGATTGATCCCCCCGTTCTGGACGCTCTGCGGTTGGGTGTCCACCAGCTACTGGCCATGCGCATCCCGGATCACGCGGCCATTGATCAAACCGTGGGACTCACCCGCGCTGAAATCGGCGCCGGACCCTCCGGGCTGGTCAACGCGGTGCTGCGCAAAGTCATGGCCCATGACCTCACCGAGTGGCTTGAGGTCCTGACCCGCAACACCGACGACGTCACCCGCCTGGCGTTGGAAGGTGCCCATCCCACCTGGATCGTCCGCGCCCTGCGCCAAGCTCTCACCGTCCACGGGCGCAACCCCGCTGAGATCACGCGGCTGCTGGAGGCCGACAACGCCGCACCCCAGGTGCATCTGGTGGCACTGCCGGGGCTGGGGGAGTTGACCTCAGCCCTTGACGACGGCGCCACCCCCAGCACCCTGGTGGCTGACGCTGCAACCAGTGCCGGTGGTGACCTGCGCCGAGTCCAGGAAGTACGTGACGGCACCGTCCGAGTCCAGGACGCTGGATCCCAGCTGGTGGCTCATTCCGTGCTCCAGTCAGCACCCGTGGCTGACGGGGAGAAATGGTTGGATCTGTGCGCCGGACCCGGCGGCAAAGCCATCCTGTTGGCTGCCCTGGCAGCGCAGCACGGAGCACATCTGACCGCCAACGAGGTGGCCTCCCACCGAGCCGACCTGGTCCGCCAGGCACTTGCCGTGGTGGATCCGCAGGCCTGGACCGTCCGGTGCGCTGATGGCAGGCGCATCACGGCGGCTGATGCCGGTCAAAGCTCCGGGGAAGCCGGATTTGATCGCATTCTGGTGGATGCACCGTGCACCGGGTTGGGTGCGTTGCGTCGTCGTCCGGAAGCTCGGTGGCGCCGGACGCCTCAGGACCTGGCTGACCTGACCGTGCTGCAAGGCGAGCTGCTCGACGCCGCCGTGGGTGCGCTGAAGCCCGGCGGTCTGCTGGTCTACGCCACCTGCTCACCCCACGCTGCCGAAACCATGGTGGCCGTGGATGACGTCTTGAAGGCACACCCGGAACTGAACCTGGTGGACACCGGTGCTGCCGTGAGGGCCGCCGCACTGCCCGGGGCCCTGGACGGCGACGCCGATCCAGCCCAGATTCATGTCGGCAGCCGGGCACGTACGGGCGAACCCGCAACATCGGAAAATCCTGCAACGACCGGCCACCCTGCAACGACTGCCCAACTGTGGCCCCACATCCACGGGACCGACGCCATGTTCATCGCCCATTTCCGCAAGAACAACTGACTGGGCGGGGCGCAGGTCCTGGCCACCGTCCGGAGTGAAGGAAACATCATGAGCCGCTGCTGCATCAACCCGTCCATCCTGTCCGCCGATTTTGCCAACCTGGAAGCAGAGTTCGCGCGGATTGCCACGGCGGATGCCGCCCATGTGGACGTCATGGACAATCACTTTGTCCCCAACCTCACGCTGGGTCTGGCCGTGGTGGAGCGCCTGCAGAAGATTTCGCCCATTCCCCTGGACATTCATCTGATGATCCAGGACCCGGACCGGTGGGGACGGGCCTATGCGGAGGTTGGCTGTGACTCGGTGACCTTCCACGCTGAGGCGGCCACGGCACCCATTCGCCTGGCACGGGAACTGCGATCCGCAGGCTCCAAGGCCGGGTTGGCGATTCGCCCAGCCACGGCCGTGGAGCCCTATCTGGACCTGCTACCGGAGATCGACATGCTGCTGGTCATGACCGTTGAACCGGGATTCGGTGGCCAGAAGTTCCTGGACGTGACCCTGCCCAAGATCCGACGCGCAGCGGAGGCCATCAAGGCAGGCGGCGGTCAGGTGGCGTTGCAGGTGGACGGTGGTGTGACCGAGGAGACCATTGTGCGGGCAGCCGAGGCCGGCGCCGATGTTTTTGTGGCCGGCTCCTCGGTCTACGGTGCTTCAGATCCGGCTGCCGCGATCGCCGCACTGCGTGAGGCCGCAACCAACGCATCCTAGGACTCGAACCAACGGGTCCTGGCGCCGCCGGCGAACGTGCACGCCCGCTGCTGCCTGCGTGCGATAATCGGCACTGACGACACGACGTGCCTCGAGATCGGTGAAATTCCGAGCCGGCGGTGACAGCCCGCTAACCGAGTGCAGCAACAGGGGAGATCTCCACTACAGCAGATCCCACTGGTTGCTACCTCGGCCTAACCGGTGAAAATTCCGGTGCCGACAGAACAGTCTGGATGGGAGGGGCACCAGCGGTCCGCCCATGTGGCGTGCCGCGACTCTCCCATGCCACCAGTCTCGAACGCGCCGGTCGCCAGACGGCCGGCGCCAGCACAGCCCGGCCGATGACGAGATCAATTCGGCAGGCATCTGGTGACGTGCACACCGGATGGGAAGCGGTGGAGGCCCCGGCGTGGACGTCTTGCGGTGGCTTTTTGAAGCACAGTTGCACATTGGCGACGGTTTCATCCTGTGGCGTGAGGTGCTGGGCAATGTGTTCGGCCTGCTCTCCGCCCTGGGTGGAATGCGCCGCAAGATCTGGGCATGGCCCGTGGGGATCATCGGCAACGTCCTGCTGTTCACAGTGTTCATGGGGGCCGTTTTCGGATCCCCGAATCCGGTGAACCTCCTGGGCCAAGCAGGCCGCCAGATCATGTTCATTGCGGTGGCCATCTACGGATGGATCCGCTGGCAGCAGAGCCGCGGAAGCGGCAAAGCCGCGGTGACACCACGTTGGGCCTCAGGACGTGAGCGCATCCTCCTGGTGGTACTTCTGATCCTGGGCACTGTGGTGCTGACCCCCATCTTCCGCGCACTGGGATCCTACGAGCCTGTTTGGGCCGATGCCTGGATCTTTGTGGGCTCCGTGGTTGCCACATGGGGCATGGCCCGGGGGTGGACAGAGTTCTGGCTGGTGTGGGTGGCCGTGGACATTGTGGGCGTACCCCTGTTGATCAGCACCGGTTACTGGGCCTCGGCGGCCATGTACCTGTTCTACGGTGCCTTCACCCTGATCGGATTTTTCGTGTGGTGGCGCGTGCAGCGCAAAGAATCCGCTGGCACGGCCACCGGAGCCCACGGCTTCGTGAACACCGCGAACAACCAGGTGGTCTCCGTGGAAACAGCCTTCCCGGATGTCACGGTCACGGTGGAATCGGCTGAGAGGAAGCCGGAATGACTCAGCAGGTGGGACAGTCCTTTTCACCCGCAGACCAGTCGGCCATGCGAGCGGCCCTGGATGCCGCACGGTTGGGCCCGCGCGGGGCCAACCCCCTGGTGGGTGCCGTGGTGGTGGGACCGGATGGCGGCGTACTTCATGTGGGCCACCACCGCGGGGCAGGCACGCCCCACGCTGAGGTGGACGCCATCCGGCAGGCCCAGGCAGCCGGAACGGACCTACAGGCGTGCTCCATGGTGGTGACTCTGGAACCGTGCAACCACACCGGCCGGACCGGGCCCTGCGCCCAGGCGATATTGGCTGCAGGGATTCCTCGGGTGGTCCATGCGGCACAGGACACCACTGCGGCTTCCGGCGGAGCGGCCACTCTGCGCGCTGCCGGCGTGCAGGTGGAGGACGGCCTGATGGCAGACCAAGCCACCGAACTCAACCACCGCTGGATCATGGCGCAGGAGCAGCGGCGCCCGTTCGTGACGGTCAAGACGGCGCAGACCCTGGACGGTCGTATTGCTGCAGCCGATGGGACCAGTCAGTGGATCACCGGTGCTGCTGCCAGAGAACACGCCCATTCCATCCGGGCCAGGGTGGAGGCCATTGTTGTGGGCACCGGCACCGTTCTGGCCGATGACCCGCGCCTGACCGTGCGGCACCAGGCCGCTGCTGCCCCCGATCCCCCAGCAGATCCCGCACCGCTGCGGGTGGCCATGGGGCATCGTTGCGTCCCGGCCGCGGCCCGCATGCGCGGAACGGATGGCCGCTTCCGGCATCTGAACACCCGGGATCCCCGCGCCGCTCTCACCCAGCTCTACGACGACGGCGTCCGGCACGCCTTGGTGGAAGGTGGCGCCACCGTGGTGGGTGCCTTTCTGGAAGTTGACCTGGCCGATGAACTCACGATCTATCAGGCCCCCATGATTCTTGGCGCAGGGCGCAGTTCCTTCCCGAACCTGGGCATTCACACACTGGGACAGGCCCGCCGTTACCGCGCTGATGTCAGCGACGGCGGCGCACTGCACCACCTGGGCGATGACCTGCTGTGGCACCTGGAACCCCAACCTCACACCCTCACCAACCGTCAGGAGAACCACTGATGTTCACCGGAATCGTGGAAACCACCGGAACTGTGGTGGCCCTTCACCCAGGTGCACCCGGGGCAGGGGATGGCACCGTGACCGTGCGCATCCAGGCGGGGGAGATCGTGGATGATCTGCCGCCGGGAGGCTCACTGGCAGTTGACGGCGTGTGCCTCACGCGGGCCGATCACGTCACTGCGGACAATGACGGTGCCCGTCAGGCCACCGGTGGACCAGCCGCTGGAGAGTTTGTAGCAGATGTCATGGGGGAGACCTTGGCCCGGACCACTCTGGGCGGATTGCAACCCGGAGACACCGTCAACCTGGAACGCTGCCTGCCTGTCGCCGGGCGATTGGACGGGCACGTGGTCCAGGGTCACGTGGATGCAACGGGCACCATCACTCAGCGCGTGGATCACGGCGCCTGGGAGACGGTACGGATCAGCGTCCCGCGGGAACTGGCACCGTTGCTGGCTCAGAAAGGTGCCATTGCCGTGGACGGTGTGTCCCTGACAGTCACCGCGGTCAGTGCAGCCCGGGAGACCGAGCACTGGTTCGAAATCGGTCTGATCCCCGCAACGCTGGCAGCCACCGGGCTGGGGCACAAGACGGAGGGATCTCGGGTGAATCTGGAAGCGGACGTGATGGCCAAGTACGCCGCACGCCTGGCGGCATTTGCCGGAGGTGACCACCAGTGACTGTACAACCACAAGAGACCTTCCTGGATCCTGTTGAGGCCGCGGTGGAGGCCATCCGCACAGGTGGGGCGGTCGTCGTCGTTGATGACGAGGACCGGGAGAACGAAGGCGATGTGATCTTTGCGGCCCAGCACGCCACGGCAGAACTCACAGGCTTCACGGTGCGCCACACCTCCGGGGTGCTGTGCGTTCCCATGCAGGCAGAGCGCGCCGATGCTCTGGGTCTGCCGCCCATGACGGCCGTCAACCAGGATTCCAAGGGAACGGCCTACACCGTCACCTGCGATGCCCGCCTTGGGGTCACCACGGGGATCAGTGCAGCTGACCGTGCCAGAACCGCCCGTGTCCTGGCGGCCAAGGATTCCGGGCCTGAAGCCATCACCCGCCCCGGGCACATGCTGCCGCTGCGTGCGGTGGCCGGTGGCGTCAGGCAACGTCCCGGTCACACGGAAGCCGCTGTGGAGCTGTGCGGCCTGGCCGAGCTGGAGCCCGTTGGTGTGATTGCGGAGTTGGTGCACGACGACGGATCCATGATGCGTCTGCCCGCCCTGCGGGAATTCGCCACGGAGCACGGACTACCTCTGATAAGCATTGAAGACCTGGTCAGTCATGTTGCGGCGCAAGCCACGGACCAGGGTGATGCGGCTGACGTGGTGCCTGCAGTTGCAGTCCCACGCACCATCACGGCCACCTCTGAAGCCGTGGTGATTCCCATGCCTGAGGGCAGGTTCCAGGTCCGCGGCTGGCAGGTCCCGGATGCTGACGGGACCACCATCGGTGAGCACCTCAGCCTGACCGCCCTTGACCCGGGCACCGATCGACCCATGATCTCGGAGAACCCGCCCCTGGTGCGATTGCACTCCGAATGCCTCACGGGGGATGTGTTCGGTTCCTTCCGTTGTGATTGTGGAGCGCAGCTGCACCAAGCGCTGAACATGTTGGCTCAACACGGGGGAACCCTGATCTACGTCCGCCGCCATGAGGGGCGAGGCATCGGTTTGGTGAACAAGCTGAAGGCTTATCGCCTCCAGGACGGTGGTGCGGACACCGTTGAGGCCAATGAATTGTTGGGGCTACCCGCAGAAGCCCGGGACTGGGGAGCGGCTGCCACCATCCTGCGGGAGTTGGGCTTGGACAAGGTGCGCTTGCTGACCAACAATCCGGCCAAGGAAGCGGCATTGCGAACACTTGGCATTGACGTGGTGGAAATCGTTACCAACGAGGTCCATGCCAGAGCCGAGAACCACGAATACCTGGTCACCAAGAGGGACCGCATGAACCACAAACTGCAGCACATCGACGACGTGCTGCCCCCACATCAAGAACACATCGGAGGAGAGCCATCATGAGCGGTCACGGCGCACCCACCCCAGAACTGTCCACCATCAACACCCAAGGACTGTCCGTTGCCGTGGTCGCCTCCAGTTGGCACACCACCATCATGGACGGTCTGCTGGACGGTGCCCGGCGTGCCCTGCAGGATGCCAACATCAGCAACAGCGTGACGGTGCGAGTCCCGGGCTCCTTTGAGCTGCCGGTGGCTGCTGCTCGACTGGCTGCCACCTACGACGCTGTGGTGGCCTTGGGTGTGGTGATTCGCGGTGGTACCCCCCATTTTGACTACGTCTGCCAGGCTGCTACGAATGGCATCACCAAGGTTTCCGTGGAAACTGGCAAGCCCGTGGGATTCGGCGTCCTGACCTGCGACACAGAACAGCAGGGGCTGGATCGCGCAGGACTGGCCGATTCGCAGGAGGACAAGGGCTACGAAGCAACGGCGGCAGCCATTGAGACTGCCGCCGTGCTGCGTGATCTGGGTCTCTGACCGTCAGAGGTAGTCGTCCTCGGCTTCCTGCTGCCAACGGTTGAAGTCCAAGGTCAGATACAAGGCCAGGGCGGGGGAGTTGTCCTCACGGATGCGCAAACTCACCCGTTCGTGGCCGGCCTCTTTCAGAGCGGCTGCGGATTCCCGAACCAAGCGCTCAGCCAGACCCTGACGCCTGTGGGCGCTGTGGGTGAACAGCTCAAAAATGTACGGGGCATCCGGCAGGCCTTCACCCGCCCTGCGCTCCACCACCAGTGACGCGGCCACGATTTCGCCCTCGTCATTCAGTACCACCGGGGAGGCCTCCGGCAGAAACGTTCCGTACTCGCCGGCGAACAGTCCGGCCACGATCTCCTTGGCCTGATCCAGGTTGTCCACCCCGCCGTTGGCACTGTCCAGACCCACGGCTTCATAGGCGGCATGGAACAGGTGGGCCAACGCTTCCTGATCATCTGGCTCGGCATGACGCCCCGGCAGTTGGGCAGAGCTGGAGCGGGGTACCAGATCAGCAGTACGTGCAATCAAAATGATGGTGCCAGTCATCGTGCCCTCCGTCAGTGTCAGCTGCGCGCGGGATGCGCGAAACGCATGTGCATGTGGTCGCAACGGGTGTTCCGTCTGCCTGTAAGCGTACTCACATGCACAGGAGGAGCTGGTGCGACGTGTCGGATCGTTTCAAGGTCGTTGTAACAAGGGCCCGGTTCAGCAGCGCTGAACCGGGCCCTTGTTGGTGGGGACCACCGAGGTTCTTGTGAACCCCTGTGATCATCAGTGGCGCGTCGAGGTGCTTCCCGCGGACTCGAGTTCGTCGACGTCGTGGGCGTGCTCGTGGTGAGCGGCCTCCAACTCGGTGGGGGTCACCGGGGCCACGCGGTCCTCGTAGAAGAAGCGGGACAAGCGTCCGCGAACCTTCTCCGAGCCGGTGATCTTGCCCTTGGCGTTCTCCTGAGCAGGCATCACCTGGGCGTCCTCGTAGGACACCAGCGTGTAGCGGCGGTACTCGTCCAGGGGCTCGTGCACCTCGATGAACTCACCGTGGGCCAGCTGCTGCACGCGTCCGGTCTCACGGCCGTGGAGCACGATCTCGCGGTCCTTGCGCTGCAGGGACAGGCAGATGCGGCGGGTGATGATGAACGCGATGATCGGTCCGAAGAAGAACAGGAACCGCAGCAGGTAGATCACATCGTTGACAGCCACGTGGAAGTGGGTGGCAATGAGGTCACCGGTGGCGGCGATCATCAAGACGCCGTAGTAGACCATGGCGGCCACACCCAAGCCCGTGCGGGTGGGGGCGTTGCGCGGACGGTCCAGGATGTTGTGCACCCGGTTGTCCTTGGTGACCCAACGCTCCACCCAAGGCCAGATGAACATGCCGATCACAAAGACCGTCAGAGCCAGGATCGGCAACAGCACGGCCATGGGCAGGGAAACCAGGTTGAACAGGTCCCATTCCCAGTTGAACGGCCAGTTACCCGGCATCAGACGCAGCGCGCCATCGGTCCACAACATGTACCAGTCAGGCTGGGAACCTGCCTGCACGGGGGAGGGATCGTAGGGGCCGTAGTTCCAGATCGCGTTGATCTGCACCATCGAGGCAATGGCCGCCAGCACACCGAAGACGATGAAGAAGAAGCCACCCGCCTTGGCCGCGTAAACCGGGCCGACCGGGAAGCCCACCACGTTGTTCTCGGTTCGGCCGGGGCCGGGGAACTGGGTGTGCTTGTGCACAACCACCATGAACAGGTGCACCACGATCAAGGCCAGGATGATCACCGGCACAATGAACACGTGCACGATGTACATACGGCCGATGATGGCGTGACCCGGGAACTCGCCGCCGAAGATCAGCATGGAGATGTAAGCGCCAACCAGCGGGATGGAACGTGCCAGGCCGTCCACGATGCGCAGGCCGTTGCCGGAGAGCACGTCATCGGGCAGGGAGTAGCCGGAGAAGCCGGCCACCAGGGCCATGACGAACAACAGGCAGCCGACCACCCAGTTCAGTTCACGCGGGCGGCGGAAGGCACCGGTGAAGAAGATGCGGGCCATGTGCACCATGATCGCCACTGAGAAGAGCAGAGCTGCCCAGTGGTGCAGCTGGCGCAGGAACAGACCGCCGCGGATGTCGAAGGAGATGTGCAGCGTGGAGGCGTAGGCCGCTGACATTTCCACGCCCTGCATGGGGACGTAGTTTCCGGTGTATTCCGTGGTGGCCATGGTTGGGTCGAACCAGAAGGCCAGGAAGGTGCCGGAGAGCAGCAGGATGATGAAGCAGTAGAGCGCGACTTCACCGAACATGAAGGACCAGTGGTCGGGGAAGATCTTCCGGCCGAATTCCTTGATGATCGGGGACAGACCCACGCGGGTGTCCACGAAGTTCGCGATCTTGCCGACGTTGGTGTCGGCCTGGTACTCAGCGGACGTGCCGTGAGTGGACGTGGTGGTGGAGGCAGACATCAGTTACCGTTTTCCTCTTCCATCTCGTTGACCGCGATCACGCGCTGGGAATAGGTGGGACCGACCGGCTCCGGGAAGTCACCGGTGGCCACCAGGTAGCCCTCGTCATCGACGGAGATGGGCAACTGGGGCAGCGGACGGGAGGCCGGTCCAAAGATTACCTCGCACTCGTTGGCCAGGTCGAAGGTCGACTGGTGGCAGGGGCACAGCAGGTGGTGCGTGTGCTGCTCGTACAGAGCAATGGGGCAACCCACGTGGGTGCAGACCTTGGAGTAGGCAAAGATGCCGTCCACGTTCCAGTCCTCGCGGCCCGGGCTCACGTTCACCGTGTCCGGGTCCAAACGCATGAGCAGCACAACGGCCTTGGCCTTCTCGTCCAGGTAGCCGTCGTCGTGGCTGAGGCCGGAGAGGTTCTCCGGGAGCACGTGGAAGGTGGAACCCAAGGTGACATCAGAGGCCTTGATGGGCGTGCCGGAGGGGTCACGTACCAGGCGAACGCCGTCCTCCCACAGGGTGTGGCGCAGGGGAGTCAGATCCAACGGCCCCAGGTCTCGCAGCAGACCCACGAACGGAAGCGGGGCCAGGACAGCTGCACCGATCAGGGTGTTGCGGATCAGCGGACGGCGCTTGATCCCGGACTCGTCCAGGATGGTGCCCATGATCTGCTCCGCCTCAGCACGCTGAGCCTCGGTCACGACGTCGTGGCGTTCTTCCACGAGCTCGTGGTCCGGCATCAAGGTGCGGGCCCAGTGCACAACGCCCACACCGATGCCCAGCATGCCCAGGGCAATGCCGCCGCCGAGCAGCAGGTTCTGCAGGCGCAAGGTGGAGGTGGCCTCAGGATCCGTGACCGAGTAGATGTCCCCGTCCACGCGGATACCGAAGTACCCAATGAAGAAGAGCACGGAACCGATGATGGATACGGCGAACAGCAGCGCCACCTGGCGCTCAGCTCGCTTGGCCGCACCCGAGTCGACGTCGGTGCTGCGGGGGCGGTGCGGAGGCAGACCCGGGTCTTGGAAGATCTCCGGTGCGGACGCGGTGCGGTCCAGCACGTTTCCCTTCTTCCCCTGGGGAAGGCCGTCACGGTGGTCAGCCATGTGGTCCCTCTTCTTCTTTTCTAGTGTGAAATGTGGCGCTTGTTCACCGGTTGCCCGGCGTAGTGCAGTTGATGATCAGGCAGACCGTGAGGTGAGCCAGACGGCAAAGCCGATGATGATCAACAGGCCGATGGTCCAGATGAACAGGCCCTCGGAGACCGGGCCCAAGGAGCCCAGACCGAACCCGCCCGGATCGGTGTTGTTGTCGATCGACTTCAAGTAGGTGATCACATCGCGCTTTTCTTCAGGCGTGATGTTGGCGTCGTTGAAGACCGGCATGTTCTGGGGGCCGGTCTGCATTGCCTCGTAAATTTGAGCCTCGTCCACGCCCATCAGGGAGGGAGCGTACTTGCCGCGGGTCAGGGCGCCGCCGGCGCCGGCTGCGTTGTGGCACATGGCGCAGTTGGCCAGGAATACCTTGGCACCGTTGGCGGGATCGCCCTGGGTCACGTCCAGGTACTCGTCCTCAGGAACGGCCGGTCCGGCGCCCAAGGAGGCCACGTAGGCGGCCAGCTGGCGGGTCTGTTCGTCAGTGAACTGCTCCGGCTTCACCTGGGCCTGGGGGCCCTGCATCTGCATGGGCATACGGCCGGTGCTGACCTGGAAGTCGACCGATGCAGCACCCACGCCCACCAGGGACGGGCCGGCGTCGGAGCCTTCACCGTTCATGCCGTGACAAGTGGAGCAGTTGGCGATGAACAACTTGGAGCCTTCATCAACCTCTGAAGCCGTGTAGTCATCGGCGGCCTTGGCCTGGTTGGTGGTCGTGGCGACAGCGTAGAGACCACCGGTCAGGAGAAGAGCGCACATGAGCAGGGCCAGCAGGGCCAGCGGGTGGCGTCGCTTCTGTGAGAGAGCCTTCACGTCAGAAGTTCCTTAAGGGTTGAGCGGAGCGGGACTTGAGCGGTGGAACGCGTTACCGGAGGAAGTACACGATGATGAACAGCGCGATCCAGATGACATCCACAAAGTGCCAGTAGTAGGACACGACGATGGCCGAGGTGGCCTCAAAGTGCCCGAACCGCTTGGCCAAATAGGCGCGTCCAATGATGATCAGGAAGGCGATCAAACCGCCGGTCACGTGGATGGCGTGGAAGCCGGTGGTGATGTAGAAGGCCGAGCCGTAGGCGTTGGCGGCGATGGTGATGCCGTGGGAGACCAGTTCGGCGTACTCAAAGGTCTGCACGGACACGAAGACCGCGCCCATGAAGAACGTGAGGATGAACCACTCGATCATGCCCCACTTGCCGACCTGCAAGATGCTGCCGGTGCGGCGAGGCTGCAAGCGCTCTGCTGCGAACACACCGAACTGGCAGGTCACGGAGGACAACACCAGGACAGTGGTGTTGGCCAGTGCCAGGGGAATGTTCAGCTTGGCTGCTTCCTCGGTCCACAGCTCAGGCTGGGTGGCGCGGAGGGTGAAGTACATGGCGAACAGACCCGCAAAGAACATGAGCTCGGAGGCCAACCACACGATGGTCCCCACTGCGGTGAGGTTCGGGCGATTGATGGCCGGGGCGGGCTGCCGCGCTGCTGGGGCATGGGTTGCTGTCGTCACGAACGACATTATGTCGCCAAACGGTCGCCCGGACCAACCGAGACACCCCGTGAAGCAACCGAAGTTCTGACTTCCAAGTATCTGGGTGGAGGTTCCTCTGTTGCGTTCCCAGGTGTGACAGGGCTTGAGCAGTGGTGTGCCCGGTACGTGGCAACTCGGCAACCAGGACGAGCAGGGCGGCCGATTACAGGCAACTTATGGCACACGTCATGCCCCCGTTAGAATCGCAGGCGTGACTTCCACACATTCTTCGACGTCGTACCCAGCAGCTCGCGCCCCCCGAGAGGTGGACTGGTTCCAGATGATCACGGACCTGATTGGTGGCACGGATCTGACGTCCGAGATGACCTATGCAGCCATGGACTCCGTGATGTCCGGTGAGGTCGCTGATGTGGTCTTGGCCGGCTTTCTGGTGGCACTGCGTGCCAAGGGTGAGACCGTTGAGGAACTGAGAGGCCTTGCCGATGCCATGGTGGCTCACGCTCGGGACATTCTTGTTCCTGGGTCGGCCGTGGACATCGTCGGTACGGGAGGGGACCGCCTGCGGTCGGTGAACATTTCCACCATGGCTGCACTGGTTGCCGCCGGTGCCGGAGCCAAGGTGGTCAAGCACGGCAACCGCGCGTCATCCTCCAAGTCAGGTTCTGCAGACTGTCTGGAGGCCCTGGGTGTGCAACTTGACATGCCCCTGGAGATGGTGGCTTCCTGCGCTGAGAACGTGGGAATCACGTTCTGTTTCGCCCAGACCTTCCACCCGTCCATGAAGTACGCAGCCGGCACCCGTAAACAACTGGGGGTGGCGACGGCCTTCAACTTCCTGGGGCCCATCACCAATCCGGCACGGGTCAAGGCCTCCGCCATCGGTGTTGCCGACCGTGATCTGGCGCCCATGATGGCCGGGGTCTTCCGTGACCGTGGTGACCGTGCTTTGGTTTTCCGCGGCGAGGACGGCTTGGATGAGTTGACCGTCACCGGTACCTCAGAGATCTGGGAGGTCCGTGACGGTCAAGTCACCGAGCACATCCTCAATCCAGCAGATCTGGGCATGGCCCTGGCCACGGTGGAGGATCTGAGGGGCCAGGACGCCGAATACAACGCCGCCGTCGCGCGCCGCATTCTGGCGGGGGAGCAGGGGCCGGTCCGAGATGCCGTGTTGCTGAACGCCGCAGCGGCGCTGGTGGCACTTGACGAATCAGCTCAGGCGCCGTTCGAACAGCGCTTCGAGTCCGCCGTGCAGCGAGCAGCCACCTCCATCGACTCAGGTGCTGCCGCGAACGTGCTCCACCGATGGGTTGAGCATTCCCGTGGTACTGACTGAGCCGCGGGTCAATCCATCCCCAAGGAGAAGGCGTCATCCAGATCGTGTTGGCTGTACATGCGGAAGGCAATCTGAGTCACAGTCTCCACCACACCTTCAACCTTTGACAGCTTGTCCGCGATCACCTCTGCCAGGTGATCGTGTTGCTGCACGCGAACCATGGCAATCAGATCCCAGTCGCCAGTGACGGAGTAGACCTCCGAGACACCCCGGATCTCCGAAATCTCCTGCGCGACCTCCGGGATGCGCTGGGGTTCGGTGCGGACCATCACGATGGCAGTGAGCATTGGTGTCTCCTTGACTGGTTAAGGGTGGCGCAGACTGTGCCGGGGGTCAGGCCGAGGTGTTGGACGCGGAGCGGGTGTGGCGTCGTCGTCGTAGAACGGTCCAGACGATGGCCCGCCACCCGACCAGGAACACCAAGAGCACCGTGGCCGCCACCAGGATGAATGATGGCTCCACTCCCTGCCCGGAGACCGTGCGCAGGGCCATGCCACCCACAACGGTCACGATCCACAAGAGCAGACCTCCTTGGATCGAGATCCCGGGTCGCCCGGCCATGGCGATTCCCACCCAGCCCACGGCAGCGGCTGCCAGGAACGGCCATGCGGTGTCCGGGAAGCCCAAGGGGTTCTCTCCGTGCGCTGCACGACCCACAGTGGCGAACACGCAGATCAGGAGCACATCGATCACCACCCACAGCACCACGGCACCGCGGACGTTTTTCACGGGGAGTTTCTCGCCGGCTGCGGGGGGAAGTGGTTCCGGGATCATGAGTAGACCTTTCAATGCCGGCGCAGGTGCACACGGCGGACGGGTTCGGGCGTCGCAATGGACGCGTCCAATTTTACGCGAGTGGTGGGCGTCACCCGATTCTTGGTTATGGTGGGGCCATGGAGACTGCATTTCAGGACAATCCCGTAAACACCGTTGGCCAGTTGCCCGCTGAAGGTGAGCAGGCGCCGTCGTACACCCTGGTGGGTACGGACCTCTCAACCGTCAGTGCGCAGGATCTGACCGGGGGCCGCGTGGTGCTCAACATCTTCCCCAGCCTGGACACCGGCGTCTGTGCCGCCTCGGTGCGCCGCTTCAATGAATTGGCTGCGGGCCTGGAGAACACCACGGTGCTGTGTGTGTCAGCTGACCTGCCCTTCGCACAGGAGCGGTTCTGCGGCGCCGAGGGCATCGAGAACGTGGTGGCGGCTTCCAGCTTCCGTTCCACTTTTGGTCAGGATTGGGGCGTGGAGATGGTGGACGGACCGTTGGAGGGTCTGCTGGCCCGTGCCGTGGTGGTCCTGGATGAGAACGGCACGGTCACCTACACGCAATTGGTTCCGGAGATCACCCGGGAACCCAATTACGACGACGCCGTAGCGGCCCTGAGCTGACGGAGCTGAACCGGTGAGTGCTTCCGTCAAGGTGGGGGCAGAAGTGCTGAGCGCTGCTGCCCCCGCCGTCATCGTGCCGTTGACTTCAGTTGCCGCTGATGATCTGGTCGCGGAAGTTCGGGGTGCTGTGGAGGCCGGTGCCGACATCGTGGAGTGGAGGGCCGACCATTGGTTGGCCTGCCACGGTGCCGGGTCTGACGGGCCAGGCCTGACGGAAGTGTTGACCCAGCTGCGGCAGGCGGCTGGTGCCGTACCCGTTCTGTTCACAGTGCGTACCACGGCGGAGGGCGGAGCGGGTCCGGAAGGCGATCAGTACACGCAGCTGCTGGAGTCCGTGATCCGGGCGCACAGTGCTGATCTGGTGGACATCGAATACCGCAGGGACGGTGCGCAAGCACTTTTCACGCTGGCCCGCGAGCACGATGTACCGGTGGTTGCCAGTTACCACGACTTCCATTCCACTCCGCCTGCGGAGGAGATCATGGCGATCTTGAAAGAACAGGAGGACATGGGGGCCGGGATGGCAAAGGTGGCCGTGATGCCGCAGACGGCCGCAGATGTGGCCACCCTCCTGCTTGCCACCGCACGTCACACGGAGCGTGCCGGAATCCCTGTGATCACCATGTCCATGGCCGGGCTGGGTGCAGTCTCCCGGATCAGTGGACACGTGTTCGGATCCGCAGCCTCTTTCGGGTCTGTGGGCCGGGCATCCGCCCCGGGACAGATTCCGGTGGAGGACCTGAAATCCCTGTTGGATGGGGTCAACCGGGCAACGGCAGGCTCATAGCCTGGAGGTGTGCTGGCGCCGTTGGGTCCCCAGCGCATCCACCACTGAAATCACCAGAGCAACCACCAACACCACCCCGATCAGGGAGTAGGTGGTGTCCGCGGCAACGTCTGCACCATGCGGCAACAGGTGGAAGTACACACCCGTCATCCCGGCGGTTCCCACGGCGGTGCCGATGCGCTGACCGGTCTGGGTGATGGCTGCAGCCGTACCGCCCTGTGCCACCGGCACTTCCCGCAGTGTGAGCGTTTGGTTGGGGCTGGTCACCAACCCGCCGCCGATGCCAATGGGCGCCATGGAAACGGCCAGGATCCACAGGGGAACGCTCTGCTGAGTGATCAGCGGGGTCATGATCACCGTGGCGATCAAGCCGACCAGCATGATGAGCAGCCCGATCACCACGGTCCAGCGTCCGATGCGGACCACCAGGCGGCCGCCCAGCTGAGCCGACACCGCCGTGAACACGGCCGCCGGAAGGGTCAGGAGGCTTGCCGTCAGTGCCGATTCGCCGAACCCTTGCTGCACCAGTTGGGCCTGGATCACCCAGATGGAGGTGGCCGCCATGAAGTACACGCCAATCATCATGGAACCCAGGGTGTAGCTGCGGATCCGGAAGAGATCCAGGTCCACCATGGGCTGGTTGCCGATTGCCTGGTAGCGCCGCTCCCAGCGCACCCAGATCCAGGTGAGCACCAAGCCTCCCGGGACCAACCACCATGCGGATGGATGCCGTGAGGCCAGCATGAACGGGAGCATGATGGCCAGCACCGCGGTGCCCAACAGGGCTGCCCCCACAGGATCAATGTCCAGCTTGCGGCCGCCCCTGGGCCGGGGCCGTAGGTCCATCCAACGCCAAGCCAGCACCGTGATGGCCGCGCCCACGGGGACGTTGATGCCCAGCGTGGTGCGCCAACCCACCTCCACAGGGAAGATCCCCAGGAGGAAGCCGCCGATCACCGGTCCCACGGACACGGCCACACCCACCACGGCACCAAAGGAGGCGAAGGCTCGGGCCCGCTCCACACCCTGGTAGTGCTGTTGAATCAGCCCGGCCACCTGGGGGTTGACCAGTCCGGAGGCCACACCCATGACCACCCGGGCCACATTGAGCCAGGTGATCGACGGCGCCAGGGCTGCCGCCAGTGATGACACCGTGAACAGTGCAATTCCGGCAATGAAGATGCGTTCCCTGCCCAGCAGATCACCGGCACGGCCTGCTGCAACCAGCACAATGCCGAAGGACAAGGCGTATCCGGAAAGGATCCACTGCAGCCCGGTGTCCGTGGCTCCCAAACCCTCCTGGATGGACGGGAGAGTCACGTTGACGATGCTCACGGCCATCAGCGCCATGAACAAGGAGGACAGCAGAATCACCAGAATGCGCCCACGGTTGGGGTCTGGTGAGTTGCCCTCGGGCGCGGGGTGGGGGTGGGAATTCACCCGCTCGATGCTACGCCCAACACACCGCCAGGCGCCGTGGATGCGGGGGATCTCACCCCCGTCCACGGCGCCTGGCGGTGATGGCAGCCGGTCAGAGCGTGTCAGGAACCGTAGGCTCGCTGGACACCGCTGCGGTCATAGGGGGAGAAGCTCAAGTTGGCTGAGCCTCCGTTGCACTGCGGGTAGTGCATAATCGACACCGAGTCGTACGGAGTCAGGGGTGTCCAGTTGTTGTCCTCAAAACACGTGCCGGCCTCAGGTCGGGTGTGTTCGTGACGGAAGCCCAATGTGTGGCCGAGTTCGTGAGCCATGATGGCCTCCTGCTGCCATCCGGAGGAGTAGAACTGGTCGGCCACCAGCACGTTACGGCTGGACTTGGGCGAATTGGGGAAGAACGCGCGTGCAATGTATCCGGTGGATGAGGTGGGTTCCACGGAGAACACCACATAGTTGTTGCGGGTGTTGCAGTTGCCGTCCTGAGAGGACACGTAGCGGAAGTCAATGCCGGACGAGGAGTTCTCCCACATGGCGGCCCCTCGCTGCATGGCGTTGACTACCGTGGCCTTGCGGGAGCCAAAGTTGTTGGACACGCAATAGGTCAGGTTCTTGGCCTGGGAAGCAGGCCACAGGGTGGCGTTGCCGTAGACGTCCGTGTTGGCAATCAGGTCACCTGTTCCGCCGGACTCCGGGGCCACCGGTCCGCTGGGCAGCGAATCGTAGAACTTGAACAGGGAGCCCGTGTTGGGAACGGGAATGTCGCCGTCCACAATGTACTGCCCGTCCGTGTCGCGGAAAGTTTCCGATTCGAATTGTTGCCAACTGGGTTTCTGGTGGGAGTGATCTGCCCCGGTTTCATGGGCAGAAACGGCAGGGGCGGTGGACATGGCCAATGCAGTGGCTGCAACGGCAGCGCCAATTCGCATGAGGGTTTTCATGGTTGAGTCCTTTCCCGCGGATGAATGGTTTCACCCACGGACTGCGGAGACGGGGGACAACTGGACACAACTGTCACGGGCCCAGGGGTGACAGGTGTGGCCAATGGATCCAATTGCGATCCAACCAGGTTTGACTAGTTCAAACACGCACACAGTATCGATCATCGGGCTGTGGTGACAACGGATCGCACAACGGGGGATGGGTGGATGCATGCGGGTTCATTTCCGTTTGGTGACACATCACGCGCGGAATGGTGCGCTGCGGCAGTCGCATCAAACAATGCCCACCACTGGATTTTCCGGTTAAAAAAGTCTGATCTAGACCTTGATTTCCATGCAGATGGGTGCATTTATTCTGTTTCACCCTGGACCAAAGTCCAGTAAAGCGTTCTGTGTCAATCAGTGGCATCACTGGAGAAGTATTCCTCTGCATTCAGCACGGTTCTGTGGACGTGCGCTGAGGAGGCTCGGCCAACTTCATGCTGTTGAATAGGTCGAGGTGCCGGACATGATGGGGGGAGACCGCCGGTGGATTACGCCGTGACTGATGTTCACGTTGACACCGCACAGGCTCGATTCGCCGTGCGGGCAGTTGGAAACCCTGGTGGCCCGGTGGTTGTGGCTCTGCACGGGTTTGCTGACCACCCCGCCACCTTTGATGCCTTGGGACGCCACCTTGCAGCTCACGGATACGTGACAGTTGCCCCCTATCTGAGGGGCCACGCGCCTTCCCCGTTGGACGGTGGACCGTCGTTGTCAGCGCACGCGGCCGATCTCCACGCCCTGGTTGACGAGCTCTCGCCTGATCGGCCCGTGTTGCTGATCGGTCATGGTGAGGGCGCTTGGG
>NZ_JROX01000016.1:0-439 GCF_000800955.1 Kocuria sp. ZOR0020 | reverse complement strand
ATAAATTATTTGCATTGATTGAATCTTTAAGTGATAAATCGTTTGCAGAAATACTATCTAAAGTACTAGCCTGAAGAATTGGCTTAATGCTTGTTACACCAGTTCCTGAAGTCGTAACAACATCAAAACAAACTTTCAAAACGCCAGAACCGTTGTTTATATCAACACCGTTACTATTATTTGATGTTTCTGCTGATAAACTTACAGGGTTTGCTGTTTGCGTTAAGTCAATATTTGCATGGATATAATTAACTGCATTACCTTTTAAGGCAACAGTTTCATTCAATAGTTCAAAATACCTCCCGCCTGCAACGATTGATGTGTTAACATATTGCACGTTAAGGGCTGTATTTAATGGACTTTTCCAATCTTTGCGCCTAATTGTTCTATAGCCCATTCCAGTCAACATCATGTATAGTTTTCCGTCATTATTAGAACC
>NZ_JROX01000158.1:0-6639 GCF_000800955.1 Kocuria sp. ZOR0020 | reverse complement strand
CCTCCTTGCCCTGCTTCGCTTGACGGCCTA
This sequence comes from Kocuria sp. ZOR0020, assembly GCF_000800955.1. Taxonomy (NCBI): domain Bacteria; kingdom Bacillati; phylum Actinomycetota; class Actinomycetes; order Micrococcales; family Micrococcaceae; genus Kocuria; species Kocuria sp. ZOR0020. Next base: position 6,609 of record NZ_JROX01000158.1, on the reverse strand, counting down.
CGGAGGGCGACCGTCGTCGTCATTGCACCAAGCCGCACGTATCCTGGGGCGAACACTTCTGGAAGCAACGCAAGGGGAACCATGACCGAGCACGTCAAGCACGGGACCAATGAGGGTGCGCTGTGGGGTGGTCGGTTCGCCGGCGGCCCTGATCAGGCGCTCGCGGCACTGTCCAGGTCAACGCAGTTCGACTGGCGCCTGGCCCCGTATGACATCGCCGGTTCGCGCGCGCACGCTCGGGTTCTTCACCGGGCGGGTTTGCTCGACGACGCCGAACTGACCGGCATGATCGATGCCCTGGACCGTCTGGAAGTGGATGTTCGTTCAGGTGCTTACGTCCCGGCGGAATCGGATGAGGACGTCCACGGGTGCTTGGAGCGCGGACTGATCGAGCGCGCCGGAGCGGAGCTGGGCGGCAAGCTGCGTGCAGGGCGCTCACGTAATGACCAGATCGCCACCCTGGGGCGGATGTACCTGCGTGATCACGCCGCCATCATCGCCAAGGATCTTCTGGACGTGGTTCGTGCCCTGATTGCTCAGGCGGAGGCTCACCCGTATGCCCCCATGCCGGGCCGTACGCACCTGCAGCACGCCCAGCCGATCCTGCTGTCCCACCACCTGCTGGCCCACGCGTGGGCCATGGTGCGCGACGTCGAACGATTTGTGGACTGGGATGCCCGCGCAGCCGTGTCGCCGTACGGTTCCGGAGCGTTGGCAGGCTCCACCCTGGGTCTGGATCCCAATGCGGTGGCCGATGAGTTGGGCTTTGACTCTGCCGTGTTCAACTCGATTGACGGCACTGCCTCCCGGGACGTGTATGCCGAGTTCGCCTGGGTGTGCGCCATGCTCTCCGTGGACGTCTCCCGGATCTCTGAGGAGATCACCACGTGGGCCACCAAGGAATTCTCCTTTGCCACGTTGCATGACTCCTTCTCCACGGGCTCCTCGATCATGCCGCAGAAGAAGAACCCAGATGTGGCAGAGCTTGCTCGCGGCAAGGCCGGGCGTTTGATCGGGGACCTGACCGGCTTGCTGGCCACGTTGAAGGCGTTGCCCTTGGCGTACAACCGTGACCTGCAAGAGGACAAAGAACCGGTCTTTGACGCCATTGACCAGCTGGAAGTTCTGCTCCCGGCGGTCTCCGGCATGGTGGCCACCTTGACGTTCAACACCGAGCGCATGGCCGAACTGGCACCTCAGGGCTTTGCCCTGGCCACGGACATTGCCGAGTGGTTGGTCCGCCAGGGCGTGCCGTTCCGGGACGCTCACGAGATTTCTGGCGATGCCGTGCGCGTGTGCGAGTCCCGGGACATTGAACTGTGGGACCTGACCGATTCGGACTTTGCCGCCATCGATTCCAGGCTCGCCCCGGAGGTTCGCAGCGTGCTGACCCTGGAGGGTTCCTTGAACAGCCGCTCCTCCCAGGGTGGCACGGGCCCGGATGCGGTGTCCCAGCAGCTCAGCGCTTTGAAGGAACGCCTGGAGGCCTTGGCCGCGTTCGAAAACCGTCAGCCGATCGTCTCGGCCTGAACGCCTGAACCATCTGAAAGGCCGAGCAGCCCGGATGCCTGAAGGACGTGCGGAACTGGATCCTGCGGTGCTGGAGCTCTTGAGCGCCCCGGCACCGCAGGTTGCCCCGCGCTTGTTGGGTGCGGTGCTCTCCACCACCGGTGCTGAGGGGCGCGTGGCCCTGCGGATCACTGAGGTGGAGGCCTACGGTGGACCCGCGGACTCCGACCTGCCGGATCCTGGTGCCCACACCTACCGCGGGCAGACTGCGCGCAATTCCTCCATGTTCGCAGCCCCCGGACACATCTACGTCTACTTCACCTACGGCATGCACCACGCTGTGAATCTGGTCTGCCGCCCGGTGGGCTCTGCCGGCGGTTGCCTGATCCGCGCCGGTGAGGTCATCCACGGGCAGGAGCTGGCGCGGCGTCGTCGTGCGGCTCGCCGCTCCACGGCCGTTGCGGATGTGGCCTTGGCGCGCGGACCGGGCAATGTTGCCCAAGCTCTCGGGCTGACCTTGGATCACGACGCCGCCCCGCTGACCGCCGATCCCCAGGAACCGGGGGTTCACTTGGAACTGGGGGACGCTGTGGAGGCGGTCACGGTCACGGCACGGACGGGGGTGTCCGGGCCTGGTGGTGACGGTGAGAGCTTCCCCTGGCGATTCGCGGTGACGGGTGACCCCACGGTCTCCCCGTACCGGGCTGCCGCCCCGCGTAAAGGGCGTTGATCTCAGGCCCGCGGCGCGGCACGGGCGGTGGGCAGCCGCTACGATGTCGCCTGTGAATCACCAGCAGACCGCGCAGCCGTCCGAATCCGTTGAGCAGATGATTGATCGTCTGTGCGCCAAGATCCCCGATTACCCCGAACCCGGGGTGCTCTTCCGGGATCTCACCCCACTGTTTGCAGACGGACCCGGGTTCAAACGCACCGTGGAGGCCTTGGCGGATGCCTTTGACGGCCAGTTCGACTGTGTGGCTGGTGTGGAGGCCCGCGGGTTCATCCTTGCTGGGGCCATCGCCAATGTGGCCGGTTGCGGTGTGCTGCCCGTCCGCAAGGAGGGCAAGCTTCCACGGGAGACTTTCAAGCAGAGCTATCAGCTGGAGTACGGCTCTGCCACCTTGGAGGTCCACACGGATGACCTGCCCCGCGGCTCTCGAGTCCTGGTGGTGGATGACCTCCTGGCAACCGGTGGAACGCTGGAGGCCACGGGTCACCTGCTGCACCGCGCCGGGCTTCACATTGCAGGATTCGGTCTGGTCATGGAACTGACGGACCTGCGTGGGCGCGCCAAGTTGGGTGGTCACCGCGTGCGGGCCCTTTACCGCGTGTGAGGTTCTCTTCACCGGAAGCCACCTGCCCCGAAAGGCCGCCCGGCACTACCATGGTGGGTCGGTATTCAGCGGAGGAGAGCAATCGCATGACCGAGGCCACCACTCAGACGCCCCAAATGGTTCAGCGTCAGTTGGACGTGGAGCGTGAGTACGTTCGGATTCTCTATGCCCGCCTGGATGCGCTGCGTCAGGAGAAGGCGGAGGAACTGGCCCGGGTGCGCCGCACGGACACGGGCAGCAACCACCAGAGCCGCTCCGAACGTGATGCCTTTGCCACGCATTACGAGGACCGTTTGGCTCAGCTGAATTCCGTGGACAACCGTTTGGTCTTCGGTCGCTTGGACGCCACGGACGACGACGGCGCCCACACCCGGTACATCGGCCGAATCGGGCTGGCCACGGAAGACCATCAGCGGTTGATGGTGGACTGGCGTGCGCGTGAAGCTGCCGCGTTCTACCAGGCCACGGCTCGTCATCCCATGGGAGTGCGTAGGCGGCGGCATCTGATCCTGGACGGCCGGGACGTGACTGCCATTGAGGACGACGTCCTGGATCCTCAGATGTTGGGGGAGGACGGTGTGCTCCAGGGCGAAGGTGCCCTGTTGGCTGCCCTGAACTCCAAGAGGACGGGGCGGATGACGGACATTGTCTCCACCATCCAGGCCGAACAGGACCGCATCATCCGCGCACCGCTGCCCGGTGTGCACGTGGTGCAGGGTGGCCCGGGTACGGGAAAGACCGCTGTGGCCCTGCACCGTGCCGCGTATTTGCTCTACGAACACCGTGAACGGCTGAGGAAGTCGGGTGTGCTGATTGTTGGGCCGTCGTCGTCGTTTCTGTGGTACATCGACCGCGTGCTGCCTTCCTTGGGGGAGACCGGCGTGGTGATGTCCTCGCTGGCCGACCTGTATCCCGGGGTGCACGGTGTGCCGGAGTGCAACCGGGAGGTTGCCCGGATCAAGGCCGGTCTGGACATGGCAGACGTGATCCGACAGGCCGTGCGGGACCGCCAAAAGGTTCCGGCCACGGACCAGAAGTTGCGTGCGGACTCCTATGAGGTGGTGCTGCCGCGCAAACTGGTGCGCCGTGCCCGGGACAAGGCGCGGGCCACGGGCAAGCCGCACAACCAGGCGCGGGCCACGTTTGTGAAGATCGTGCTGCGGGAACTGGCGGATCGGCTCGGCCAGGATTTGAACAAGCGTTCCGGAAATGCCATTGACCGTTCCTACCTGGTGGAGGACCTGCGTCAGGCACCGGAGGTGCGCAAGGCGCTGAACTTGTGCTGGTTGCCGGTTTCCCCGGAGACGCTGGTGCGGCAGGTCTTTGCCAAGCGGCACTATCTGGATTCGGCCTTCCGCACCTACACCTCAGCCCAGCGCGACCTCCTGGCCCGTGCAGCGGATGCCCCACTGACGGTCTCGGACGTGCCGCTGTTGGACGAGGCCGCTGAACTGCTGGGTGATTTGGAAGAAGCCGGTGTGCGCTTCCGAACTTCTGAGGCTGAGCGGGCCAAGGCCACGGAGAACGCCGAGAAAGCGCTCTACAACATGCACCAGTCCTTGGAGGACGTTGGCGTGGACGGGGTGGTCACTGCTGCGGACCTGACCGCGTTCAATGAGGAATCCGAGTACCGCATGACGGCAGCCGAGGCAGCGCACGCGGACCGAACCTGGGCTTACGGGCACGTGGTGGTGGACGAGGCCCAGGAACTGACTCCCATGCAGTGGCGGGTGCTCATGCGCCGCTGCCCCATGAAGTCATTCACCGTGGTCGGGGACATCGCCCAGGGCGGTGCAGCATCGGCAGCCACCTCCTGGGACGCGGCCCTTGAACCGTTTGTGGGGGACCGCTTTGCCCTGGACGAGCTCACCGTCAATTACCGCACGCCCGCTGCGATTGCGGATGCCGCAGTGGCTGTGGCCCGTGCCGCGCGTCTGAAGATCTCCACACCCAAGGCTGTCCGCGAAGGCCAGGCGCCGCTGCTCACCCAGTTGCCCACCAACACCGACGACGCCGCCCTGGCCGCCGAGGTTGCGGATCAGACCCAAGCTGAAGTTGAGGCTGTGGCCGGTGGTCTGGTTGCCGTGATTGCCCCCGAGCACCGTGTGGCGCACCTGGGCGAGGTCCTGAGCGGACGTCTTCCGGGGAAGGTTGGTGCCGGGATGCGCCGCGTGGAGAACAGCGTGGTGGTGCTCTCCACCTGGGAGGCCAAGGGCCTCGAGTTCGACTCCGTGGTGCTGGTGGAACCTTCGGAAATTGTGGAGGAGTATGACGGTGTGGGTTCCCTCTACGTGGCCATGACCCGTCCCACCCAGCGGTTGAGGATCATAGGTGCCGGCGCCATGCCAGCCGGGCTGACGGCGTCGTGACCGGTGGTGACGGGCTGGTAAATTTGCGCGGGTGACGGAAAGCATTGACTTCGATCAGCAGCACAACGATCCCTCCTTCCCCAACGTCTGGCAGGAACTCAAGTGGCGCGGCCTGGTGCACGTGTCCACGGATGAAGCCGCGCTGGAAGAAGTCCTGGCAGGCGATCCGATCACCTATTACTGCGGATTCGATCCCACTGCCGCCTCCCTCCACCTGGGCCACCTGGTCCAGCTGTTGACCCTGCGGCGTCTGCAGTTGGCCGGCCACAAACCGTTGGGTCTTGTGGGTGGCTCCACGGGCCTGATCGGCGATCCTCGGCAGAGCACCGAACGTGTTCTGAACTCCCGGGAGATCGTGGCCGAATGGGTGGAGAAGCTGCGCGTGCAGATCGAACGCTTCCTGTCCTTCGACGGCTCCAACGCCGCCCGGATGGTCAACAACCTGGACTGGACCTCCAAGCTCTCTGCCATTGACCTGCTGCGTGAGGTGGGCAAGAACTTCCGCGTGGGAACCATGATCAAGAAGGAGATCGTGGCCAAGCGCCTGAACTCTGATGAGGGCATCTCCTACGCCGAGTTCAGCTACCAGGTCTTGCAGGGCAATGACTTCCTGAACCTCTACCGGGACTACAACTGCGTTCTGCAGACCGGCGGATCTGACCAGTGGGGCAACCTGACTGCTGGCACGGAACTGATCCGCAAGACCGAGGGCGTCAACGTCCATGCGATCGGCACACCGCTGATCACCAACTCGGACGGCACCAAGTTCGGCAAGTCCGAAGGCAACGCCATCTGGCTCAACCCGGAGATGACCACTCCGTACGCGTTCTACCAGTTCTGGCTCAACACGGCAGATGCCGATGTGATTGATCGGCTCAAGGTATTCACCTTCCGCACGCGTGATGAGATTGCTGAACTCGAGCGCAAGGTGGCAGAGGAACCCTTCCGACGTGAAGCACAGAAGGTGCTGGCCACGGACGTGAACACCTTGGTGCATGGTGAGTCCGCGACTCGGCAGGCGATTGCCGCATCTGAGGCCGTGTTCGGCAAGGGTGACTTTGCCCAGCTCGATGAGGCAACCCTGGCCGACCTTGCCAAGGAACTGCCGTCGGCGCAGGTGTCACCCGAACAGTTGGCCTTGGTGGACGTGCTGGTTGAGACTCCGTTGGCCGGGTCCAAGTCGGAGGCGCGGCGCATGCTGGCCGAGGGTGCCGTGTCCGTGAACAACACCAAGGTCACAGGGGCTGATGCCCAGCTGTCCCCGGAGGAACTCCTTCTGGGGAAGTACGCCTTGATCAAGCGCGGCAAGAAGAACATGGCAATCGTGACCGTGACGGGATGACCGTCACCTGAGTGGCCCATGGGACGGGGCGCCTCTCACGGGAACAGTGGCCCGG
>NZ_JROX01000157.1:0-3225 GCF_000800955.1 Kocuria sp. ZOR0020 | reverse complement strand
CATGGACACCACAATGTTGGAGCCACCCTGTGTGGTGACCTCCGCCTCTGAGACACCCGAGCCGTCCACACGCTGGCGGATGATCTCCACCGCCTGGTCCAGCTGTTCCTGGGTAATCTCCTGTCCGGCGTCCTCACCCTGCAACCGCGGGGTCAGGACCATCTGGGTGCCACCCTCAAGATCCAAGGCCAGGCGCGGAGTCCAGTCCGTGCTGCCACGTCCGGCACCCCAGGCCAACAAACCGATCAACGCCAGCATGACCACGGTCAGCGCAATCAGGGACGTCCGGGCGCGGCTCAGTGCGCGGGAAATCTCCGTGCGGTCTTTGACCGGCGTGGTGGATGAACTCTTCCGAGACCCCTCAGAGGGTTGAGAAGTGGCAGTCGCCATGGGCAGGGTCCTTGTCAGCGGTACTCGTTCTACAGCAGCAGGCACCGGCCAGGTGTCTGCCTGATCAGTGTTGCTGCCAGATCATGTGGTCACAGTAAAGCGTCCACCAGGGAGAATCCCCGGTGGACGCTACACCACAAGATCAGTTGTTCTCTGTGCTGGTGGCACCGGTGTTGCCGGTGCCCTGTTCACCCGGGGTCTGATCATCCACCACGGTCGTCAGCGTCTGCAGGTGAACGGTCACCTGGGTTCCGGGAGCGATTTCCAGAAACGCTTTGACGGCTTCCTGATCAATGCTGACCACCCGGCCGTAAAGACCGTAACTGGTCATCACCTGGGTGCCGGGGACCATCTTGGACTGCTGGTCCTTCATCTTCTGTTGCTGACGGCGCCGGTTGCGGTTGGTGAACCAGAACATCAGCACCAGCAGACCGATCATCACACCGAAGAACAGGAACTGGCCTGAGCCTCCGGCGTTCTGACCGGCGGCCGACAAGCTGGCATCAGTCTGGGCGGACACGATGGGCTGGGCGGTCAAGGCGGGGGTCAGTGCGGAGGAAAGCACGTGGTCTCCTGATTCTGCAGCCAGGCTGCATCGGTGGTTCTCACGGTGGTGCAGCTGGTGTCACCGTGACGGAAGTTCGCATGGCGTACCGGCGCAGGGGCCACACGCGCATCCACTCATGGTAGGCGACTGACCGTCTGAGGTTGGCCTGACCGGACTCAGTGTTCGCTGTCCGAGTCAGTTTCCGGCCGCTGGAGTGCGGGGTCCCCAAAGGCGGCATGGGCTGGAACGGCCAGTCCCAGATGCTCCCAGGCAGCCGGCATGGCGATGCGCCCACGCGGGGTTCGGGCCAGCAGACCTTCCCGCACCAGATAGGGCTCAGCCACTTCCTCCACGGTTTCGGTTTCCTCGCCCACGGCGATGGCCAGGGTGGAGAGCCCCACCGGCCCGCCACCGAAGTGTTTGACCAAAGCCTCCAGGACACTACGGTCCAGGCGGTCCAGTCCGCGTGGGTCCACCTCGTACATTTCCAACGCCGAAGACGCTGCCCGTGAATCAATACGACTCACACCGTGCACCAACGCCCAGTCCCGGACACGGCGCAACAAACGGTTGGCAATACGCGGGGTACCCCTGGAACGGGAGGCCACTTCCTGAAAACCTTCCGTGCTCAGGTCCAGGTCCAACAGACCGGCCGAACGGCGCAGCACGCTGACCAGTTCCTCCACCGCGTAGAACTCCAGGTGTCCGGTGAAGCCAAAACGGTCACGCAAGGGTCCGGGCAACAGGCCCGCCCGCGTGGTGGCGCCCACCAGGGTGAACGGCGGTAGATCCAGGGGAATGGAGGTGGCACCGGCGCCCTTGCCCACCACAATGTCCACCCGGAAGTCCTCCATGGCCATGTAGAGCATTTCCTCCGCAGGCCGTGACATGCGGTGGATCTCATCCAGGAACAACACCTCCCCTTCCGTCAGGGAGGACAGAATGGCGGCCAAATCACCGGTGTGTTGGATGGCCGGGCCGGAGGAGATCCGCAACGGCGCACCCATCTCCTCCGCAATGATCATGGCCAGGGTGGTTTTGCCCAGTCCAGGAGGCCCCGAGAGCAGTACGTGATCAGCACTGCGGCCCCTGAGCTTGGAGGCCTCCAACACCAGGGACAACTGGCGCCGCACCCGCGGTTGCCCCACAAAGTCATCCAGGGTTCCTGGGCGCAGGGCTGCTTCCACAGTTTTCTCATCGGGTTCCGTGTCTGCTGCCACCAGGCGGTCTCGACCGTTCACAGCTGCGCGATCACCGGGCACGGTCACGCTCCCCCGCTGCTGTGGAGGCTCGTGCCCCCAACCAGGCCAGAACGGTGCGCAGAATCACTGCCACATCTCCTGACTCCCCAAGTTCTTCTCGGCCAACCAGTGCGTCGTCGATGGCTTGGGATGCATCCTTCTCATTCCAGCCCAGACCCACCAGTGCCTCGGTGACCTGGATGCGCCACACGGGCAGTGCCGGCTCGGCTGCTGACGGTGAGGAAGTCTGCGGGGCATCCGCAGGGACCAGTTTGTCCGCCAGTTCCAGCACGATGCGCTTGGCCCCTTTGGGCCCAATGCCTGGAACAGCGGTGAAGGCTTTGGGATCACCGCTGGCGATTGCGGCACGGACGTCGTCGGGACCCAAGGTGGCCAGAACGGCCAGTGCAGTGCGTGGTCCCACTCCGGAGACCCCCAGCATGGTTTCGAAAACTTCCTTCTCCTGGGTGTCGGCAAAACCGAACAGGAGCGGGGAATCATCCTTGCGAGCCACATAGGAGGTGGCCAAGGTGGCTTCCCGGCCGGTGTGGAGACCGGAGAGGGTCAGCGGGGTGACCTGGACTTCCAGGCCCAGCCCGTGAACGTCCACCACCACGGTGCTCAAGCCCTTGTGCAGAACTTCTCCGCGCACCGCTGCAATCATGGGGGTCCTTCCGTGGGGTGGCCCGAGCTGCGGCACACCTTCAACCAGCAGACTCGAACATGTGTACTATTCGCTGCCCAGACTAGCAGCGCTGCGGTCAAACCACGGCTTCAGCGCCCGCCGCGCCGAGCTTTCTGTTCAGCAACCTTCCACGCCCTCTGTGCGGGCGTGAGTCGTGAACCGCCGGCGGCCTGCAGTCGCGCCAGCCGAGTCTGTGCGCCCTGGTGGGTGGCCGTGGCGGCCTGGGCGTCGTAGCCCGAGCCCACGCCCGAGCGCCACCCGTGGCAGATGGCGATGGCAATGGCGTCTGCGGCATCCGCAGGTTTGGGCGGGGCTGCCAGGCCCAGGATGCGCACCACCATGCGCGTCACGGCGTCCTTGTC
>NZ_JROX01000156.1:0-31803 GCF_000800955.1 Kocuria sp. ZOR0020 | reverse complement strand
GCAGCGGCAGCGGGTACGGCAGCGGAATCACCCGCACCGTCTGAACCGGGAGCACCACCCTCACGCTGTTCGCGGATCAGCTCCACGATTTCGTCGTAGCGGGGCGAACCCATGAAGTTGTCCACGGACACGTGCATGGCCGAGGGCGTGGGGGTCTGGGCGCGGTTGAGCAGGTCCTCGTGGACCACCACCAGGTCAAAGTCATCCCGCAGGTTGTTGATCGCGGAGTTGACCACGGAGACGTCGTTGCCGAAACCGGCGTCCTTGATCTTGTTGCGCAGCACTGAAGCACCCATGGCGGAGGATCCCATGCCGGCATCGCAGGCGAAGACGATCTTGGAGATGGTGTTCTGTGCAGCTGCTGCCCCACCGGTCAGGGCGGAGGACACGGAGGACTTCTTGCCCTTCATGCCTTCCATCTTGGCGGTGGCTGCAGCCATGTCGTCCTCGGTCTGCTTGGAGAAACGCAGGATCACGGAGGCCACGGCAAAGGAGACCGCTGTTGCGGCCAGCACACCCAGGATCACACCCACGTAGGAGTCGGTGGCGGTCTGAGCCAGGATGGCGATGATGGAGCCGGGGGCAGCCGGGGCACGCAGGCCGACGTCGAAGATCTGGAACACGGCAATGCCGGACATGCCACCGGCAATGGCGGCCAGGATCAGCTGGGGCTTCATCAGCACGTACGGGAAGTAGATCTCGTGAATACCACCCACAAAGTGGATGATGGCAGCCCCGGGCGCGGTGGCGCGGGCGGTGCCGCGGCCAAAGACCATGTAAGCCAGCAGGATGCCCAGGCCGGGGCCGGGGTTGGCTTCCAGCAGGAACAGGATGGACTTGCCCTGCTCAAGTGCCTGGGCGCTGCCCAGCGGGGTGATCAGGCCGTGGTTGATGGCGTTGTTCAGGAACAGCACCTTGGCAGGCTCAATGATCAGCGAGGTCAAGGGCAGCAGCCCGGTGTTGACCAGGAACTCCACGATCGCGCCGGCCACGCGGGTGAACAGGTTCATGACCGGGGTCAGCAAGAACATGGAGCCGATGGCGGCAATGGCTGCAAAAATACCGGCGGAGAAGTTGTTGACCAGCATCTCGAAGCCGGGACGGATCTTGCCGTCCCACAGGGAGTCCAGCTTCTTCATGCACCATGCGGCCAGCGGGCCCATGATCATGGCACCCAGGAACATGGGGGATCCCGCACCGTCTTCCCCGATGAACACCGGCGACGACGTTCCCATGATCACGCCCATGGTGGAAATGGCACCCACCACACCACCACGGACGTCGTAGACCAACTTGCCCCCGGTGTAGGCGATCAACAGGGGCAACAGGTAGAAGACCATCGGTCCCACCAAGGTGCCGATGTGCTCGTTCGGGAAGAACCCGTCCGGAATGAACAGCGCAGTGATCAGACCCCAGGCAATGAACGCCGCGATGTTGGGCATGATCATGGAGGACAGGAATGTACCGAAGCGCTGGACGGCAACGCGTACGCCGCCCTTCTTCTCATCCCCCGTTTGTGGAGAAGTTGTAGTTGTCAAAGCATCCCTCTTTGGATCGCTCCGTGGATGGGGAATGAAGGAACCACAACTGCCTTCTCAGAATTGGCCGTTCCCTGCTACCCCGACGGACTGTGAGTGGTGACGGATCGGGCAGCGACATTGTGGAGGGCGTCGCTGTCCGATTCAGCCCGTGTGACGGTTCCGGCGGCCTCCGTCAGACCCATCACACGGGTTGTGTGCTCAGAATGGTCTCATGAGTTGAACAGTGCTCTGACCAACAGTTGCCGATTGCTCCTGGGTCCTGGCGATGGCGCTGCACAGAGCCTGATTCGGTCGCCGAGAGCGGGCAGTCATAAACTGTGCTGCGATGAGCACAATGCCTGGGAACAGCCGGGTGTCACCTTTCGTGGAACTGGATCGGGACACTTGGTCACGTCTGTCAACGGAGATCGACGTCCCCCTGACCGAAGACGAAATTGAAGCCCTCCGTGGCCTGGGCGACCACTTGGACGTGGACGAGGTCCGGGAGGTCTACCTCCCGCTGTCCAGGCTGCTGACCCTTTATGACGCCGCGGCCACCTCCCTGAACACCTCCACCAACGACTTCCTGGGGCAGGAGCACGCTCGTACTCCGTTCGTGATCGGCATTGCGGGTTCCGTGGCTGCGGGTAAATCGACGACGGCGCGTTTGCTGCGTGAGCTGATGGCCCGATGGCCCTCCACACCCCGGGTTCAACTGGTCACCACGGACGGGTTCCTGTATCCGAATGCTGAGCTGGAACGCCGCGGGCTCATGGAACGCAAGGGCTTCCCGGAGTCTTATGATCGCCGCGCCCTACTCCGTTTTGTGGCTGCCATCAAGTCAGGTGCGGATCAGGTGCGCGCCCCCAAGTACTCACACGTCACCTACGACATCCTCCCTGGTGAAGAGATTGTGGTGACCCGCCCCGACGTCGTGATTGTGGAGGGCCTGAACGTGCTGGCTCCGGCAAAGATCAGCGACGGCGACCGCGGCTCCCTGGCGCTGAGTGACTTTTTTGACGTGTCGATCTATGTGGATGCCAGGACCCAGGACATCGAGCGGTGGTACATCGAGCGGTTCCAAGCCCTGCGGCACAGCGCCTTCGCGGATCCGGCTTCCTACTTCCACCGCTACGCGGGGCTCAGCGATCAGGAAGCGGTGGAGACCGCCACCAGTATCTGGCGCCGGATCAACGAGCCCAATCTGCTGCAGAACGTGCGCCCCACTCGTGGGCGGGCGCAGTTGATTCTGTCCAAGTCCTCAGATCACTCGATTCGCAGGGTCCTGGTCCGCAAGAATTGACCTGAGCGTTCTTGAGGCTGGGAGGACCCGTGAACCGTGGATTGACCATCAGCGCACTGCCCCTGTGCGCAGCACTCTTTCTGACGGGCTGCGGTGAGGGTTCCGAGCCCGGACCACAAGCCAGTGCTGAGCTCATGGCCACCGAGTCGGCCGACCCAGCTTCCGCGCAGGCATCACCTCAGGGAGCTGATGCTGAGCCTCGTACGGACAGCTCATCAGGTGTGGACATCACGTCCGCCGGCTCCCTGACCGTGATGGTCAACAAACACAACCCGCTGGACCCGCAGAGTTATGTCCCGGCAGACCTGCAGGAAATCGAAAGCCACCAACTGCGGGCAGAAGCCGCCGGTGCAGCCCAGAACATGCTGCGGGACATGCGCGCGGACGGCATAGACGTCACCATCACCTCCGCCTATCGCTCCTATGACACGCAGGTGTCCACTTATGACCATTGGGTTCAACAAAATGGTCAGGTTACTGCTGATCGAGTTTCCGCTCGACCCGGTTTCTCGGAACATCAAACCGGATTGGCGCTGGACCTGGCGGACGGTACGGGATGCGATCTACAGGCTTGTTTCGCGGACACTGAGGCAGCTCAGTGGGCTGTTGAGAATGCGGATCAGTACGGATTTGTTCTGCGTTTCCCGGAAGGCCAGGAAAGTGTCACGGGCTACACCTATGAGCCGTGGCACTTCCGCTATGTGGGCCCTGACCAGGCACAGGCGTATCAGTCCAGCAGCGCCAGTACCCTGGAAGAGTTCTACGGAACCGGCCCGGCGCCGGATTACGAGTGACAACTCAGCCTGTTGAGTCCACAGAAGATCGTCTGAAGATTTTGATGCAAATGCAATTCGCCAGCGATTCAAGCCACAGTGGCGGGAATCACTGAAAAATTGATGGGAAATTTCTAGAAACCCCTACCAGGGCACGCTAATCTTTGGCACATGCTTCAGGGTTTCAAAGAATTCATCATGAAGGGCAACGTCATCGATCTGGCCGTCGCGGTCATCATCGGTGGTGCATTCGCCCCCGTCATCACCACTCTGGTGGACTCCATCATCATGCCGCTGATCTCCGGCCTGATCGGCTTCCCCAGCTTTGACGAGTTCCTCCGCTTCCAGGTCGGCGAAGGTAGCAACTACGTTGCTTTCGGCGCCTGGTTGACCGTGATCGTCAACTTCTTGATCATCGCAGCTGCCCTGTACTTCGTCGTCGTCATGCCGATGAACAAGATGATCGAGGCTCGCAACCGTCGTTTGGGCATCGACCCCGACGAGGAAGAGGTGGAGCCCAACGTTGCTCTGCTGACCGAGATCCGCGACCTGCTGGCCGGCCAGCCAGGCAACCCGGCTCCGGGCTCCGCAGCCGCCAAGGACCCCAACGCCTGATCCAGGCCCTCCGCTGAGGTCCCCCAGCTCATAACCATTCACGAACGAGGCCCCGCATCCATCAGGATGCGGGGCCTTTTCCTATTACCCACCGCCTATTCGGGAGCACCAGTGCCCACCGCCTATTCAGGGGGCACCAGGGCCCACGATCTATTGCCGTGGCATGAGCCGTCCCATCACAGCGCCAAGCGGTCAGCCACCACGGCAGCCAGGTGTTCGGCTTCCTCCTGCGCCTGCTCCTGTGTAGCTGCCTCAACCATCACGCGCACCACGGGCTCCGTGCCAGAGGGGCGCAACAACACCCGGCCCGTCTCCCCCAGTCGAGATTCCGTGGCCGCCACGGCTTCGGCCACGCCGGACTCTGATGAAGCCGCTGCGCGATCCACGCCCTTGACGTTGATCAGCACCTGCGGCAGACGGGTCATGACCTTGCCCAGTTCAGACAGCGGCAAACCGGTCTCCGCCACACGGGAGGCCAACATGAGACCGGTCAGCAACCCATCGCCCGTTGTGGCCCAATCGGACATGATCACGTGCCCGGACTGCTCACCACCCAGGTTGTAGCTGTCCTGATTCATGGCCTCCAGGACGTAGCGGTCCCCCACCTTGGTCTCACAGATGTTGATGCCGCGGTCCTTCAGCGCCAGTTTGAGACCCAGGTTGGACATCACGGTCACCACCAATGTGTCCTGCGCCAGACGGCCCTTCTCGTGCATGGACAGCGCCAAGATCCCCATGATCTGATCGCCGTCGATCTCGTTACCTTCAGCATCCACGGCCAGGCAGCGGTCGGCGTCGCCGTCGTGGGCAATGCCCAAATCGGCACCGTGCTCAATCACGGCCTGTTTGAGCGGACCCAGATGAGTGGAACCCACGCCGTCGTTGATGTTCAAGCCGTCCGGCTCGGAGCCGATGATCTTGACCAGCTCCGCACCGGCGTCATGGAAAGCATCCGGGGACACCCCGGCCGCAGCCCCGTGTGCACAGTCCAGCACCACCTTGATGCCTTCTAAACGGTGCGGGATGGCGCCCACCAGATGCAGGATGTAGCGGTCCTCGGCATCGGAGAGGGTGGAGATACGTCCCACACCAGCACCCGTGGGACGCTTGAAGTCCCGGGATTCATAAACCGCCTGGATCTGGTCCTCCACGGCATCGGGCAACTTCTTGCCGCCGTGGGCCAGGAACTTGATCCCGTTGTCCGGGGCCGGGTTGTGGGAGGCGGAGATCATCACGCCGAAGTCAGCGCCCATGTCCCCCACCAGGTAAGCCAGCGCAGGGGTTGGCATCACGCCGGCGTCATGGACATCCACCCCGGATCCTGCCAGGCCCGCTGCCACCGCAGCACCCAGGAACTCACCTGAAGCACGGCCGTCACGGGCCAGGACGGCGCGGGGACGTTCACCGTCCTGGGCGTGTTGGTGCCCCAGCACAATGGCGGCCGCCTGAGCCAGGTCCAGCGCCATGTCCGCTGTCAGAAGTTCGTTCGCCAGCCCGCGAACACCGTCAGTTCCGAAAATACGTGTCATCGATCATCCATCCTAAGGGCGGGCCCCACAGGCGGTGGTGCGCACTGTGGTGGGGGCATCGGGGGTCAAAGGACGTGGTCCGCACCCACCCGCCTAGCGGTTCTCGTAGTACTCCATGGTAGGTCCAGACTGGGCTCACACCTGCTCAGCAGGTGAAACTGTCTGGACATGAACACACCCCGTGCCCTGCGGTTGAACCGTAGGACACGGGGTGTATGCCGTACAACGGCGCTGGATCAGCGCTTGGAGTACTGAGGAGCCTTGCGAGCCTTCTTCAGACCAGCCTTCTTGCGCTCGATGACGCGGGCGTCACGGGTCAAGAAGCCGGCCTTCTTCAGGGCCGGACGGTTGTGCTCGGCGTCGATCTCGTTCAACGCGCGGGCCACGCCCAACCGCAGGGCTCCGGCCTGGCCGGAGGGGCCGCCGCCGTCGATACGAGCGACGACGTCGTAAGCGCCCTGCAGTTCCAGCAGCTTGAAGGGGTCGTTGACCTCCTGCTGGTGCAGCTTGTTGGGGAAGTAGTTCTCCAAGGTGCGGCCGTTGATGGTCCACTTGCCGGAACCCGGCACCAAGCGGACGCGCGCCACGGCTTCCTTACGGCGGCCGACAGCCTGACCGGGGACGGTCAGGGCGGGACGCTCGGAAGCGGCAACGGACTCGCCTGCGGGGGCGGACTCGGAGGTGTAGGAGGTCATCTCCTCACCTTCGGCAACGTAGTTCTCTTCAGTGTTCTGAGCCACGATGTCTCCTAGTTAGTCGATCTCGAAAGGCCCGGAATTACTGGGCGACCTGGTTGAATTCGAAGGTCTTGGGCTGGTTGGCAGCGTGCTGGTGCTCGGGACCCGCGTAGACCTTGAGCTTGGACAGCTGCTGAGCAGCCAGCTTGTTCTTGGGGAGCATGCCACGGATGGCCTTCTCCACAGCACGCACCGGGTTCTTCTCCAGCAACTCCGCGTAGGAGGTTGCGGTGAGACCACCGGGGTAGTTCGAGTGGCGATAGGCCATCTTTTTACGCAGCTTGTCGCCGGTCAGGGCAACCTTGTCCGCGTTGACGATGATCACGAAGTCGCCGGTGTCCACGTGGGGAGCAAAGGTCGCCTTGTGCTTGCCGCGCAGCAAAGTTGCAGCGTGGCTGGCCAGGCGACCGAGGACGACGTCGCTGGCGTCGATGACGTACCAGTCACGCTGGACGTCACCGGGCTTCGGAGTATACGTACGCACGTTGATCTGCCTTCGTTTCGGTTCGATTCATGCATCTGAGGGTCTCCTCAGATCGGGTCCTGTGTGCTTAGACCGGGGCTCGGGTGAGGGCCGAGCAGCAACCGGGTCCACAGGCCCCGGAGCACCAGACCGTCATGGGCCCTGCAACTGGGCGACGGATCAGGGTACACGTGAACCGAGGTGGGACATGCACAACAGCTGACAAAGATACCGGAGTTGGGCCGACGATTCCAGCGCAGGAAGCCGACCTGTTGAATCTCACACTTCAGGGGGCTCCCGGCGCGCCCGGGTCTGCTCGGCGCGAGCTGCCAGGCCCAGGTCATCCGGGTAGAGGACCTGCTCCAACACCAGCCCCTGTGGAGGCGCCAAGAGCATGTCCGAGGAGCGTTCCCGCTGCGCGACACGCTGGGCCATCCACTCCACCGGACGCTCACCCCGGCCAACCCGAACGCTGGCACCCACGATGGAACGGACCATGTTGTGGCAGAACGCATCCGCCTCGATCTGCAGTTCAATCACACCCTGCCCAGTCCGGTTCACCTGAACGTCTCGGACCTCACGCACCGTGGTGGCACCAGGTCGGGGCTTGCAGAAGCTCAGGAAGTCATGAAGACCCGGCAACGCGGCCACCGCCTCCTGCATGGCCGTCACGTCCAGTTCCTCCTTGATCCACCAGGTGGAGTTCCGGGTCAAGGGATCGTGCCCACAGGCGCTGTCGTGAATCCGGTACGTGTAACGCCTGGCCACCGCGGAGAACCGTGCGTCAAATCCTGCTGGCGCCTCCCGCACCGCTTGGACCACGATTGCACCGGGTATCTCCGAAAGACCCCGCTGGCGCCGTTCGGTGCCCAGCACGCGCGCCAGAACGCCGACCAGCCGGCGCTGGAGCACTCCAGCCGGCCCCTCGGCGCGTCCTCCCCCAAGGCGTACCCAGTCCTGGGCATCCACATCAAAATGCAGAACTTGCCCACGGGCATGCACACCCGCATCCGTTCGGCCTGCCACCACGGTGCGCACCTGCTGCCGGACCAACATGGACAGGGCCGCCTCCACACTTCCCTGGACCGTTTCCCGCCCGGGCTGACGTGCCCAGCCGTCGAACGGCCCGCCGTCGTAGCTGAGATCCACCCGCACCCGAACGGTGGGCATTGGCTCCGGTGTCACGACGGCGTTGGGGGTGTTCGGCACCGGGGCGGCAGGAGTTTCAGACACGGACAAGCCTTCTGACGTGGAACAAGGGGGGCTGGACAAGGATAAACCCGTGGCCCGCCGAATCGTGGAGATTCAGCGGGCCACGGGTCGTCGGTCAAGGCGGTCAAGCCACCGGAACCGTGATCACACAGTGATCACTCGCCGTCCATCTTCTGAGCGGCAGCACCGCCGGCCGGGGAGAACCCGGAGGCCTCGGCGTTGGCCTTGGTGTCGAACCAGACCTCAGCCTTGGTGCTTGCGTACCAGCGTGAACCGGGCACGTGGTACTTCATGGACTGCTTGTTGCCCTTGATGGTGAAGCCCTCCGGGGCATCCCCGGACTCCAGCGGCTTGACGGAACCGGCGAACTCGTCGGCCTCAACGGAAGCATCTGCAGTGGAGGCATCAGCGGCAGTGGCTTCATCCGTGGTCTCGGCAGCGGATGCGCCACCCTCATCTGCCAAGGAGGCAGAGGGATCGCTCACGACGTCCTCGGTCACGGTCTCTTCCTCGGCTGCCGGGGCAGCGGCGGGGGCCTTGGCGCGGGTGGCGGCCTCGGCCTCAGCAACAGTGGCCTTGGTGGCCACCGGCTCCATGACCAGTTCAATCACGGCCATGGGGGCGTTGTCGCCCTTGCGGTTGCCGATCTTGGTGATGCGGGTGTAACCACCCGGACGGTCCACCATTGCAGCGGCGATGGTGGTGAACAGCTCGTGCACCACGGACTTGTCGGTCAGCTGCTTGAGCACCTGACGGCGTGCCGCAAGGTCACCGCGCTTGGCAAAGGTGATCAGGCGCTCTGCGTGCGGACGCAGGCGCTTGGCCTTGGTCACCGTGGTGGTGATGCGCTTGTGCTCGAACAGCTGCTGCGAGAGGTTACGCAGCATCAGACGCTCGTGAGCGGGGCTGCCGCCGAGGCGTGCACCCTTGGTGGGAGTAGGCATAGTGGTTGGTCTCCTGAATGGATCCCGGCCACACCGGCCCGGTGGAAATCACCGGTGCCAGGCTGTGGACAGGAAGTCGAAACGAATTACTGCTGGATGTCGAACGGGTTCTCGTCGTCGATCGAGGCGGGACGAGCCGCAGCCTCAAACCCTGGGGGCGAGTCCTTGAGCGCCAGGCCCAGCTCCACGAGCTTGACCTTGACCTCGTCAATGGACTTGGCACCGAAGTTGCGGATGTCCATCAGATCGGCCTCGGAGCGAGTCACCAGTTCACCCACAGTGTGGATGCCCTCGCGCTTGAGGCAGTTGTAGGACCGTACGGTCAGTTCCAGGTCCTCGATCGGCAAGGCCATGTCGGCAGCCATCGCGGCATCGGTCGGGGACGGCCCGATCTCGATGCCTTCAGCCTCGGCGTTGAGCTCACGGGCCAGGCCGAAGAGCTCAACCAAGGTGGTGCCTGCCGATGCGACGGCGTCGCGCGGTGAAATGGCTTCCTTGGTCTCGACGTCCAGGATCAAACGATCGAAGTCGGTGCGCTGTTCAACACGGGTGGCCTCCACGCGGAAGGTCACCTTCAGCACCGGCGAGTAGATGGAGTCAACCGGAATACGGCCGACCTCGGCGTCGGCGGACTTGTTCTGGGCAGCAGTCACGTAGCCGCGGCCGCGCTCGATGGTCAGCTCGAGTTCCAAGCTGCCCTTCGAGTTGAGCGTGGCAATGTGCAGATCCGGGTTGTGGATCTCAACACCGGCCGGGACCTGAATGTCAGCAGCGGTGACCTCAGCGGGGCCCTGCTTGTTCAGGTAGGCAATCACCGGCTCGTCCTCCTCGGAGGAAACGGCCAGCTTCTTGATGTTGAGGATGATTTCGGTGACGTCTTCCTTGACACCCTCCACGGTGGAGAACTCGTGGAGCACGCCGTCGATCCGGATGCTGGTGACAGCAGCGCCGGGGATCGAGGAGAGCAGGGTGCGACGGAGAGAGTTACCAAGGGTGTAGCCGAAGCCGGGCTCCAGGGGTTCGATGGCGAACCGGGACCGGTTGTCGGCCACGACCTCTTCGGAAAGGGTGGGGCGCTGTGCGATGAGCACTGATGGTTCCTTTCAGCGTGTCTCCGCTATATGACACACGCAGGTGGTGGAGCACTCTCAAGTGTGCGGTTGAGGGCGGAAGGCCAGAACCGCGTGAGGCACGGCCGCTGATTGCCGTGACCCGGGGCGGGCGTGGCAATCAGCGAACCGTGCAAGTGATCAAACGCGACGACGCTTGGGCGGGCGGCAACCGTTGTGTGCGCTGGGGGTGACATCCTGGATGGAGCCGACCTCGAGGCCGGTGGCCTGCAGCGAACGGATGGCGGTTTCGCGTCCGGACCCGGGGCCCTTCACAAAAACGTCAACCTTGCGGACACCGTGCTCCTGGGCGCGCTTTGCAGCGGCCTCAGCGGCCATCTGAGCGGCGTAAGGAGTGGACTTACGCGAGCCCTTGAAGCCCATCTCACCGGCCGAGGACCAGGACAGCACTGCCCCGGACGGATCGGTGATGGAGACGATGGTGTTGTTGAAGGTGGACTTGATGTGGGCTTGGCCCGAGGTGATGTTCTTCTTGTCCTTGCGACGCGGCTTGCGAGCGGCAGTCGCACGAGTCTTTGGGGGCATTTAGCTTCTCCTGCTACATGTCTGGCTGTTGCAGCCAGACCGTGATGGTCTTGTGCCTGGGGCGAGATGAGTCGCCCGAAAACTTCGGGTGATTACTTCTTCTTGCCGGCGACGGTGCGCTTGGGGCCCTTGCGGGTACGCGCGTTCGTCTTGGTGCGCTGACCGTGCACGGGCAGACCCCGGCGGTGGCGCAGACCCTGGTAGCTGCCGATTTCGACCTTGCGGCGGATGTCAGCGGCCACCTCACGGCGGAGGTCACCCTCCACCTTGTAGTTGCCCTCGATGTAGTCGCGCAGCTCGACCAGCTGAGCGTCAGTGAGGTCCTTGACCCGGATGTCACCCGAGATCTCGGTGGCCTCGAGTGTGGCCAGCGCACGGGTGCGACCCACGCCGTAGATGTAGGTAAGGGCGATCTCGATCCGCTTTTCGCGGGGAAGATCAACGCCTGCGAGACGAGCCATATTGGCGGTTCTCCTTGGTTCTTCCAGAGGTCTGAAGCATCGCTTTCCACATGGGCTGGCTTTCACCTGCCCGTGGTCCCCGGCCTCTGTAGTCCGGGGGTGCCCGTCGCGGATCTTGCCGGACGGGAGCGGTGCAATGTCACCCGCCACCGTGGGCGGGTTGGTGCTTCAGGGCTGTGTCAGCCCTGACGCTGCTTGTGGCGCGGGTTCTCGCAGATCACCATGACTCGCCCGTTACGGCGAATCACCTTGCACTTGTCGCAGATCTGCTTCACGCTCGGCTGGACCTTCATCGCATTCCTTCGCGTTAGCTCTTCGAGTTGACTGTGCCGTGCGGTTGCACGACCCAACAGCTCACTTGTAGCGGTAGACGATCCGACCCCGTGAGAGGTCATAGGGGCTTAGCTCCACCACAACCCGGTCCTCGGGGAGGATTCGGATGTAGTGCTGGCGCATCTTTCCGGAGATGTGGGCAAGAACGATGTGTCCGTTATCCAACTCCACCCGGAACATTGCGTTCGGGAGAGCTTCGACCACAGCGCCTTCGATCTCGATGACTCCGTCTTTTTTAGCCATGTACTCCGCTCACTTCTGTGCCCGGCTCAACACCGGACGGGGTTCGGTTCTTATGGCGCCCGCATCATGCGACACCCTCATGGTTCCTGTGCACGCCAATCTCCGCCTCACGTGAGTGGGACATTGATGGTGGGACAGGTTCCTGAAATCGCGCATGGGTGGGCGCAGACAACCAGCAGTCAAGAATACGCGCCGAAGCCGGGTTGGACAAGACGGGGCCGGGATCCAACGGTGTGACCTTGGCGTTGCCCGTTGGATCCCGGCCCCCACTTCCGGGTCAGCTGGCTGCAGCCAACTGACCGCAGGCGCCGTCGATGTCCGAGCCGCGGGTGTCCCGCACCGTGGTGGGGATCCCGTGGGCACGCAGACGCTCCACAAAATTCTGTTCGACGCCGCGGCGTGAGGCCGTCCATTTGGACCCCGGCGTGGGGTTGAGCGGAATGGGGTTGACGTGAACCCAACCGCGGCCACGGGCGTTGAGCTTCTCCCCCAGAAGATCTGCCCGCCAGCCTTGGTCGTTGATGTCGCGGATCAATGCGTACTCGATGGAGATGCGCCGACCCGTGGCGTCAAAGTATTCACGGGCGGCATCCAATGCTTCATCCACCCTCCACCGGGTGTTGATGGGGATCAGCTCGTCACGCAGTTTGTCGTCGGGGGCGTGCAGGGACAGGGCCAAGGTGATGGGCAGCCCCTCCTGGGTGAACTTCCGCATCCCGGGAACCAGGCCCACGGTGGACATGGTCAACCCGCGGGCGGAGATCCCCAACCCTTCCGGGGCGGGATCGATCAGACGGTGCACGGCCTGCATGGTGGCCTTGTAGTTGGCCAGGGCCTCCCCCATGCCCATGAACACGATGTTGGACACACGCAGCGGATCCTGCTCCTTGCGCCCCACCTCGCCGTCACGCAGCATGCGGATGCCTTCCACCACCTGACCCACGATTTCTGCGGCAGACAGGTTTCGGGTCAAACCGGCTTGGCCCGTGGCGCAGAAGGGGCAGTTCATGCCACACCCGGCCTGGGAGGAGATGCACATGGTCACCCGGTTGGGGTAACGCATCATGACTGATTCCACCAAGGCGCCGTCGAACAACCGGTGGACGCGTTTGACGGTGTCCCCGCCGTCTGCCTGCAAGGTGCGCACCGTGGTCAACAGTTCAGGCATGGTGTCCTGAACCAGCTTGTCCCGGCCGTCCTGGGGCAAGTCCGTCATGTCCTCGGCCTTGGAGGCGAACCGTTCAAAGTAGTGCCGGGAGAGCTGCTGGGCCCGGAACGGCTTGTGCCCCATCTCGGCCAACATCTCACGCCGGCCTGCCATGTCCGTATCTGCCAGATGCCGGGGAGGCTTGCCGCGCCTGGCAGCCTTGAACACCAGCTGCCCCGGCACCGGCCGCGGCGTGTCCGGTGTACCGGCATCAGGATCGGTGTTCTCAAAATCGTTGACGACGTCGACTGCCGCCTGGGCTGCTGAATTGTCCTCCGCAGCCGGCCCCACGGTGGGGTCGGGCAACGGCGTACGGTTCTCACTCACTGCAACTCCTGGTGCATCCATCAAATCAGCCGGTCAAGAATCAGGGTACGGGTACGCAAAGGTCGGGTCCCGCTCAGGGGACGGGAACCGGGGTGACGCCCAAGGGCTCCAGCGCTGAAGCGCCGCCGTCCTCAGCCGTCAGCACCCAGATGCCACCCTTGTGGCGGGCCACGGAATGCTCCCACTGGCAGGCGCGCCCGCCGTCGTTGGTCACCACGGTCCAATCGTCCTCCAGGACCGTGGTCTCGATGCCACCGGTGACCAGCATGGGTTCGATCGCCAGACACATACCGGGCTTCAGCGCAGCCCCCCGCTGCGCGGTGCGGTAGTTCAACACATCCGGTGCCATGTGCATCTGGGAGCCGATGCCGTGACCCACGTAGTCCTCCAGGATGCCGAACTTCTCCCCCGCAAGTTCCCGAACGCGGTCCTCAATGGCCGCGCCGATGTCACCCACATGAGTGCCCGTGGCCATGGCGGCAATCCCGTGCCACATGGCATCCCGGGTGACCTCCGAAAGACGCTGGTCCTCGGGCGTGGGCTCTCCCACAATGACAGTGCGGGCGGAATCACCGTTGAACCCGTCCACGATCGCCCCGCCGTCGATGGAGAGGATGTCCCCCACCTTCAGCACTCGCTCCCCGGGGATGCCGTGGACCACCTCGTCATTGACGGAAACACACACGGTGGCCGGATACCCGTGGTAGCCCAGGAAATTCGAGGTCGCACCGTTGGCGGCCAATACCTCACGGAAGGCGGCGTCCAGCTGCGCCGTCGTCGCCCCGGGCACCGCTGCGGCCACCGCAGCGTCCAAGGCACGGGAGGTCACCACACCGGCACGCACCATGGTGCGCAACTGGGAATCGTTCTTGTACTCAATGCGGCGTCGGCCGAACATGGGGCTCCTCTGGGGGACGGGTGTGGTCTTGATGGTCTCATGAAGGAGGCCCCCGGAATCCCGGGGGCCTCGACTGTCTCCAACGGCGTTGCCGTCAGGTCAAGATCAGGTGATCAGGACAGGGCGGTCATGATCCGCTCGGTGACCTCGTCGATGGAACCCAGTCCATCCACCTGGTGGACGATTCCACGGGCCGCATAGAGATCGACGACGACCGCCGTCTCCTGCTCGTAGACATCCAGGCGGTGCCGGATGACGTCCTCGGTGTCATCCGCACGGCCCTGCTCGGCGGCCCGGCCCAGCAGGCGGGACACGAGTTCCTCGGTGTCGGCCGTCAGCTGCAGAACCACGTCCAGGTTCTCACCACGCTCAGCCAGGATGGCGTCCAGCTCCTCGACCTGAGCCGCGTTGCGGGGGTAACCGTCCAGCAGGAAGCCGTTCTGGGCGTCATCCTCGGCCAGACGCCCCCGCACCATGCGGTTGGTCACCGAATCGGGAACCAGGTTGCCGGCGTCGGTGTAGGACTGAGCTTCCTTGCCCAGCTCCGTGCCGTTCTTGATGTTGAACCGGAAGATGTCACCAGTGGAGATCGCAGGTATTCCCAGGCGTTCCGAAATGCGCACAGCCTGTGTGCCCTTGCCTGCACCGGGCGGGCCGATGATCAACATACGTGTCATGTCCACTCTCCTTTGAGTACTACGTGGCCGTCAGCTGGTCTGGCTGACAACTCGGGGTCAGACGGTGCTGCTCAGCGCAGCAACCCTTCGTAATGGCGCTGCTGAAGCTGCGCATCGATCTGCTTGACCGTGTCCAGGCCCACGCCCACCATGATCAGCAAGGACGGACCACCGAACGGGAAGTTCTGGTTGGCGTTGAACAGCACCAGGGCGATCAACGGGATCATCGACACGATACCCAGATACAGCGCTCCAGGCAGCGTGATGCGGTTGATGACGTAGCGCAGGTAGGACTCCGTGGGCTTGCCTGCACGGATCCCCGGGATGAAACCGCCGTAGCGCTTCATGTTGCCGGCCACTTCCTCCGGGTTGAACGTGATGGACACGTAGAAGTACGTGAAGAACACGATCAGCAGGAAGTAGGTGGCCATGTAGACCGGGTGATCACCGGAAGCCAAGTAAGTGTTGATCCAGTTGATCCAGGCCGGCACCGGTGAACCGTCCATGGGCATGGCGAACTGGGAGACCAGACCGGGCAGCATCAGCATGGAAGAGGCAAAGATGATCGGGATGACGCCCGCCATGTTCACCTTCAACGGGATGTAGGTGGTGGTGCCACCGATCGTGCGGCGGCCCACCATGCGCTTGGCGTACTGGACGGGCACGCGGCGCTGGGACTGTTCCACGAACACCACACAGATGATGACCACCAGGCCCACCAGCAGCACCAGAGCAAAAGGACCCCAGCCCTGGGTGTTGAAGATCTGCCCCAGAGCGGACGGGAAGGTGGCCGCAATCGAGGTGAAGATCAACAAGGACATGCCGTTGCCAACACCCTTGTCCGTGATCCGCTCGCCCAGCCACATGATCACGGTGGTGCCGGCGGTCAGCGTGATGATGATGACCAGGATGGTCAAGATGGTGTCGTTGGGGATCACCGGGAGGGGGCAGCCGGCCAGCAACTGGCCGCTGCGGGCCAGGGAAACCACCGTGGTGGCGTTCAACAGTGCCAGGCCGATGGTCAGGTAACGGGTGTACTGGGTGAGCTTGGCCTGCCCCTGGGGGCCTTCCTCATGCAGTTCTTGGAACCGCGGAATCACCACACGCAGCAGCTGCACAATGATGCTTGCCGTGATGTACGGCATCACACCCAGGGCAAAAATCGAAACCTGGAGCAGGGCACCACCGCTGAACAAGTTCACCAGGTCATAGACACCACCGGAGGTGTTGCCGAGCGCCAGACACTGCTGGACGTTGCCGTAATCCACGCCGGGGGCAGGCACAAAGGTGCCCAGCCGGTAGATCATGATGATCCCGATGGTGAACAGAATCTTGTTCCGCAGCTCGGGGGTCGTGAACGCACGACCGAAAGCGCTGAGCACAGATCTCTCCTTGGGTCTTGGTTTTCGACCGTGGGCCGGCCGGTCAGATCGCCGGCCCCATCCCGGTGACCTGCACGTCCTGTGCGGATCCGTCCCGAGCGGGTGTCGGTGCTGTTGTTGCTGGAGGCCGTCTTGGCCCCGGCAAGTCTAACGAAACGGTGACAAATCGCAGCATCTGGGGGCGGAGTGAAGTCTCACAGTTCTCCCCCCAGTCTCTCCGCCGAATAGGCCGTTTGATCGCCGCTGAGTATGTCAGGGGCGATCAAACGGCCTACTCGGCGGGTGAGGAGGTATGAGGAAGGCCCCCACTCCCCGGTGTGGGAAGTGAGGGCCTTGCCTCACGTCAGGAAATTCCCGACGACGCCTGGATGATCACACCGTGGTGGTGGAACCACCGGCAGCGTCGATCTTCTCTGCAGCAGAGGCCGAGAACTTGTTGGCAGTCACGTTGACCGCAACGGAGATCTCGCCGTCACCCAGGACCTTGACCGGCTGGTTCTTGCGAACCGCGCCCTTGGCCACCAGGTCCTCGATGCTCACGGTGCCACCCTGCGGGAACAGCTCGCCCAGGCGGTCCAGGTTGACCACCTGGTACTCGACCCGGAACGGGTTGTGGAAACCGCGCAGCTTGGGCAGGCGCATGTGCAAGGGCAGCTGGCCACCGGCGAAGCCGGGCTTCACCTGGTAACGAGCCTTGGTTCCCTTGGTACCGCGACCTGCGGTCTTGCCCTTGGAGCCCTCACCACGGCCCACACGGGTGCGAGCCTTCTTCGCGCCGGGAGCCGGCTTGAGGTGGTGGATCTTCAGGGCATCCTTGGTGCTGCCGTCAACGGCAACGTTCTCAGTGTTCTCAGCCATGCTCAGGCCTCCTCAACCGTCACGAGGTGAGCCACGGTGTTGATCATGCCCGCGGTTGCCTCATCGGCTTTGCGAACCACCACGTTGCCGGGCCGCTTGAGGCCCAACGAACGCAGGGTGTCGCGCATGTTCTGCTTCTGGCCGACCTGGGAGCGGATCTGGGTGATCTTCAGCTCCCGACCATCAGCCTGGATTCGCTTCTGCGTCATCTCACGCACCTGCCTTCTGCTGGAGTTCGCGCAGCAGCGGGGCGGGGACGACCTCGTCCATGGGCAAGCCACGGCGAGCCGCGACGGCCGCGGGCTCTTCGAGCTGGCGGAGGGCCTCGATGGTCGCGTGCACGATGTTGATCTGGTTGGAAGACCCTAGGGACTTCGAGAGAACGTCGTGGATGCCTGCGCACTCCAGGACCGCACGCACCGGACCGCCGGCGATAACACCGGTACCCGGGGTTGCCGGACGCAGCATGACCACGCCGGCAGCGGCCTCACCCTGCACACGGTGCGGGATGGTGCGCTTCTCCACGCGGGGAACGCGGAAGAAGTTCTTCTTGGCTTCCTCGACGCCCTTGGAGATGGCGGCGGGAACTTCCTTGGCCTTGCCGTAGCCGACGCCGACCATGCCGTCGCCGTCGCCGACAACAACCAGGGCGGTGAAGCTGAAGCGACGACCACCCTTGACCACCTTGGCCACACGGTTGATGGTCACGACGCGCTCGAGGAACTTGTCCTTCTCCTCGTCACGCTCGCGGCCACCACGGCCACCACGGCCACCGCGCTCGCCACGGCCACCACGGCCGCCGCGCTCGTTGTTGCGGCCACCGCGATCGTTGCGGTCGGAGCGACCGCCACGCTGCTCGGTGTTGTTCTCCGCGCCGGCCTCAGCCGTCACGTTCTCAGTGTTCTGCTCGCTCACAGTGCCAGACCTCCCTCACGGGCGCCGTCGGCGACGGCAGCCACACGACCGTGGTACTTGTTGCCACCGCGGTCGAACACGACGGCCTCGATGCCGGCGGCCTTGGCGCGCTCAGCAACCAATTCGCCGACGCGCTTTGCCTTTGCGGACTTGTCCGCCTCGGAGCCACGCAGCTCCTCTTCCATGGTGGAAGCGGAAGCCAGGGTGACGCCGCGGGCGTCGTCGATGACCTGCACAAACATGTGACGGGTCGAACGGGTCACAACCAGGCGCGGACGCTCGGCAGTGCCGGTGATGTACTTGCGAACGCGGGCGTGCCGACGCGCACGCTGTGCGGCCTTGGACTTGCCCTTGATGTTCAGAGCCATGATCACTTACCTGCCTTTCCGGCCTTGCGGCGGATCTGCTCGCCCGCGTAGCGGACGCCCTTGCCCTTGTAGGGTTCGGGAGCGCGCAGCCCGCGAATCTTGGCGGCCACGTGGCCGACCTGCTGCTTGTCGATGCCCTTGACGGTCAACTTGTTCGCGCCTTCGACGGCGAACTCGATGCCCTCAGGAGCGTCGAAGGTGATCGGGTGCGAGTAACCCAGAGCGAACTCCAGGTTCTGGCCCTTGGCCTGCACGCGGTAACCGGTGCCGACGATTTCCAGGCCCTTGCTGTAGCCATCGGTCACGCCCACGATCATGTTCTGGATCAGGGTGCGGGTCAGGCCGTGCAGCGAGCGGGACTCGCGCTCGTCATTGGGACGGGTGACCGTGATCGTGCCGTCCTCCTGGGACAGCTCGATCGGGGCGGCCACGGTGTGGTTCAGCTCGCCCTTGGGTCCCTTCACGGAAACCTGGGAGCCGTCAATCTTCACCTCGACGCCGGCGGGCACAGAGATGGGGAGACGTCCAATACGTGACATGTTCTCTTCCTTCCTTTCTCTGCTACCGAATCACCAGACGTAGGCCAGGACCTCGCCGCCCACGCCCTTCTTGGAAGCCTGCTTGTCAGTCAGCAGACCCGAGGAGGTCGAGAGGATGGCGATGCCCAGCCCGCCCAGCACGCGCGGCAGGTTGGTGGACTTTGCATATACGCGCAAGCCCGGCTTGGAGATACGGCGCACGCCGGCGATCGAACGCTCGCGCTGCGGGCCGAACTTCAGGGTCAGCACCAGGGTCTTGCCGACCTTGGCGGGCTCCTCGGACCAGTCGGCGATGTAGCCTTCGGCCTTCAGAATCTCTGCAACACGTGCCTTGAGCTTGGAGTACGGCATGCTCACGGTCTCGTGGTAGGCAGAGTTTGCGTTGCGCAGACGGGTCAGCATGTCTGCGACAGGATCTGTCATGGTCATGTGGGCTCGTGCCCTTCCTCGTCTTGGTTTCCTCCGCCCGGTTCACCACCGGGAGTTGAGGACCTGAGACGTAGTCGTCAGTTGGTCTTGAAGGGGAAACCGAGCGCCTTCAACAGCGCACGGCCCTCGTCGTCGGTCTTGGCCGTGGTCACCACGGTGATGTCCATACCGCGCACGCGATCGATCTTGTCCTGATCGATTTCGTGGAACATGGACTGCTCGGTCAGACCGAAGGTGTAGTTGCCGTTGCCGTCGAACTGGCGGTCGGAGAGACCACGGAAGTCGCGGATACGGGGCAGAGCCAGGCTCACCAGGCGGTCCAGGAATTCCCACATGCGGTCGCCACGCAGCGTGGTGTGGCAGCCGATCGGCATTCCTTCACGCAGCTTGAACTGCGCGATGGACTTCTTGGCGCGGTTGATCACGGGCTTCTGACCGGTGATGGCGGTCAGGTCGCGAACAGCGCCGTCAACGAGCTTGGAGTCCTTGGCTGCATCGCCCACACCCATGTTGACGACAACCTTGACGATCCGGGGAGTTTCCATGACGTTGCCGTAGTTGAACTGCTCCTGCAGTGCGGGAACCACGACGTCCTGGAACTTGGTCTTGAAGCTGGGGGCGTTGGTTTCGGTCATCACAGATCCTTACCCGTGCTCTTGGAGACGCGAACGCGGATGGTCTTGGTGCGACCGTTGCGCTCGACAGTCTCGGTGCGGTAGCCGACCTTGGTCGGCTTCTTGGTCTCGGGGTCAACCAGGGCCACGTTCGAGATGTGGATCGGGGCCTCGACCTTTTCGATGCCGCCGGCTTGACCCTGCATCGTGGCGCGCTTGTGGCGGGTCACGACGTTGACGCCCTCGACGACCACACGCTCGGTCTCGGGGATGACACGCAGGACCTTGCCCTGCTTGCCCTTGTTGTCCTTCTTGCCGGAGATGACCTGAACCAGGTCACCGGTCTTGATCTTGAACTTGGGCATCAGAGCACCTCCGGTGCCAGAGAGATGATCTTCATGAACTTCTTGTCGCGCAGCTCGCGGCCCACGGGGCCGAAGATGCGGGTACCGCGGGGGTCACCGTCGGTCTTGAGGATCACTGCGGCGTTCTCGTCGAAACGGATGTAGGAACCATCCGGGCGGCGACGCTGCTTCCTGGTGCGAACGACGACGGCCTTGACGACGTCGCCCTTCTTCACGTTTCCGCCGGGGGTGGCATCCTTGACGGTGGCCACGATGGTGTCACCGATGCCTGCGTAGCGGCGACCTGAACCACCGAGAACACGGATGGTCAGGATTTCCTTCGCACCCGAGTTGTCGGCGACGGTCAGCCGCGACTCCTGCTGAATCACTTGTTGTCTCCTGTCGTCACGCCGGTTCCAGCACCCTTCGATTCAAAAGCTTCAGGGGCGGGCCTAGCGGAACAGCTAGTCGGATAGATTCCCCTCCACCAGATCCGCGCGCATCAAGCGCACGCTGCGGCAGGGGCTCGGCCTATTCGTGCCAGAAGCATCTGAACTCGCAGTGGATTCATTGCTGCCCGTCAGGGCGCATGGTCAAGCTGCGGGCATTATGCGCTGGCACGAAAGAGCAGAGGGGTGAGGGCATAGTGATGCCCACACAAGACGCCAACGGTACCACGCGAGCGGCGGCGTCGCCCATACCAGGACGGGCGGTGTGAGCAGCACAACGGCCAGGCTCCCCCGCGCTGAGGGCGGGGAACCTGGCCGCAGAGCAAGATGCCGTGGCCACCCTTGCGGGTGACCACGGCATCTCGATCGATCAGGAAAGGCTCACTTGGCCTTTTCGATGATCTCCACAACGCGCCAGTGCTTGTCAGCTGACAGCGGGCGGGTTTCGGAAATCAGCACCAAGTCGCCAATGCCGCACGAGTTCTCCTCGTCGTGAGCCTTGACCTTCTTGGAGCGACGCATGACCTTGCCGTACAGGGCGTGCTTGACGTTGTCCTGCAGCTGGACGACCACGGTCTTGTCCATCTTGTCCGAGGTGACGTAGCCACGGCGGGTCTTGCGGTAGCCGCGCTCTTCGGTCTTCTGTGCCTGCTCGGTCACTTGGCATCATCCTCATCAGTGGTGTTCGTGGCACGGATGCCGAGCTCACGCTCGCGCAGAACCGTGTAGATGCGGGCGATGTCACGCTTGACGGCCTTCAGGCGGCCGTTCGACTCGAGCTGCCCGGTGGCCGACTGGAAGCGCAGGTTGAACAGCTCTTCCTTGGCCTTCTTCAGCTCGGTGTACAAAGCGTCGTTTTCGAGCTCGTCGAGCTTGTCAATGCTCAGATGCTTGGATCCAAAAGCCATTGATCATTCACCGCCTTCGCGACGCACAATGCGTGCCTTCATCGGGAGCTTGTGGATGGCCAGACGCAGGGCCTCGCGAGCGACCTCTTCGGACACGCCGCCGAGTTCGAACATCACGCGGCCGGGCTTGACGTTGGCAACCCACCACTCGGGAGAGCCCTTACCGGAACCCATACGGGTTTCGGCGGGGCGCTTGGTCAAGGGACGGTCCGGGTAGATGTTGATCCAAACCTTGCCGCCACGCTTGATGTAGCGGGTCATGGCGATACGAGCTGCCTCGATCTGCCGGTTGGTCACATATGCCGGAGTCAGTGCCTGGATTCCCCATTCACCGAAGGTCACCTCGGTGCCGCCCTTGGCCATACCACTCCGCTTGGGGTGGTGCTGCTTGCGGTACTTCACACGACGGGGGATGAGCATCAGTTACCACCCTCTGCGTTGGACGCTGAGGCCTGGGCCTCAGCGGCAGGAGCCTCGCCGGGACGCTCGTTGCGCTCCCCGCGGCGGCCCCCACGGTCATTACGGTCGTTGCGACGACGACGCTCGCCACCGCCACGACGGTCATTGCCGCCACGGCCGCGGGAAGGAGCAGCAGCTTCCTGAGCTGCCAGTTCCTTGTCCGTCAGATCGCCCTTGTAGATCCAGACCTTCACACCGATGCGGCCGAAGGTGGTCTTGGCCTCGAAGAAGCCGTAGTCGATGTTCGCGCGCAGCGTGTGCAGGGGCACACGGCCTTCGCGGTAGAACTCGGAGCGGGACATCTCAGCGCCACCCAGACGGCCTGCGCACTGGATACGAATACCCTTGGCGCCGGCACGCTGTGCGGACTGGATGGCCTTCTTCATGGCACGGCGGAAGGCCACACGGGAGGCCAACTGCTCGGCAACACCCTGGGCAACCAGCTGGGCGTCGGCCTCGGGGTTCTTGACCTCGAGGATGTTCAGCTGGATCTGCTTGCCGGTGAGCTTCTCGAGCTCGCCGCGGATGCGGTCTGCTTCAGCGCCACGGCGGCCGATCACGATGCCCGGACGAGCGGTGTGGATGTCCACCCGCACGCGGTCACGGGTGCGCTCGATCTCAACCTTCGAGATGCCGGCGCGCTCCATGCCGGTGTCCATGAGCTTGCGGATCTGAACGTCCTCGCGGACGTAGTCCTTGTACTGCTGGCCTTCCTTGTTGGAATCAGCGAACCAGTGCGAAACGTGGTCCGTGGTGATTCCAAGGCGGAAACCGTTGGGGTTGATTTTCTGTCCCACTTAGCGGACCTCCTCGTTCTCCGGGGTGGCCACGACCAGGGTGATGTGGCTCGTGCGCTTGTTGATCCGGTAGGCGCGGCCCTGGGCACGCGGACGGAACCGCTTCATGGTGGGTCCCTCGTCCACGAATGCCTCGGACACGAACAGGTCCTCCTCGCGGAACGGCAGACCCTGGCGGTCAGCCGCCTGACGGGCGTTGGCCACTGCGGACGACAGAACCTTGAACACCGGCTCCGAAGCACCCTGGGGGGCGAACTTCAGGATGGCCAGTGCCTCGTGTGCCTGCTGGCCACGGATCAGGTTGACGACGCGCCGGGCCTTCATCGGCGTCACGCGGACATATCGCGCGGATGCCTTGGCTTCCATTGCTTTCCTCTTCTCGTCTCTTGACGAAGTGCTAAACGCTGCTGGATCCGAAGGATCAGCGGCGCTTGCCCTTCTTGTCGTCCTTCACATGGCCACGGAAAGTACGCGTGGGAGCGAACTCGCCGAGCTTGTGACCAACCATGGACTCGGTGATGAACACCGGGATGTGCTTACGGCCGTCGTGCACGGCGATCGTGTGCCCGAGCATGTCGGGGATGATCATCGAGCGTCGCGACCACGTCTTGATGACGTTCTTGGTGCCCTTCTCGTTCTCCTTGGCCACCTTCACAAAAAGGTGCTGGTCGACGAAAGGACCCTTTTTCAGGCTGCGTGGCATGGTTCAGGCTCCCTTAGCGCTTGTTCTTGCCGGTACGGCGACGGCGGACGATGAGCTTGTCGCTTTCCTTGTTGGGGCGACGTGTACGGCCCTCGGGCTTACCGTTCGGGTTGACCGGGTGACGACCACCGGAGGTCTTACCTTCACCACCACCGTGCGGGTGGTCCACGGGGTTCATGACCACACCGCGGACGGTCGGGCGGATGCCCTTCCAGCGGTTACGGCCGGCCTTGCCCCAGTTGATGTTGGCCTGCTCGGCGTTGCCGACCTCACCGACGGTCGCGCGGCAGCGGACGTCGACATTGCGGATTTCACCGGAGGGCAGACGGAGCTGACCGTAGCGGCCTTCCTTGGCCACCAGCTGCACGGAGGCGCCGGCGGAGCGGGCCAGCTTGGCACCGCCACCGGGACGCAGCTCCACGGCGTGGATCACGGTACCCACCGGGATGTTGCGCAGCGGCAGGTTGTTGCCGGGCTTGATGTCAGCCGAGGGGCCGGTCTCCACGACGTCGCCCTGCTTGAGACGGTTGGGCGCCACGATGTAGCGCTTGGTGCCGTCCACGTAGTGCAGCAGTGCGATGCGTGCGGTGCGGTTGGGGTCGTACTCGATGTGAGCGACCTTGGCGTTCACACCGTCCTTGTCGTGACGACGGAAGTCGATCACGCGGTACTGGCGCTTGTGTCCACCGCCCTTGTGACGGGTGGTGATGCGGCCCAGGTTGTTGCGTCCGCCCTTCTTGGGCAGGGGGCGCACCAAAGACTTCTCCGGGGTGGACCGGGTGATCTCTGAGAAGTCCGAGACGGACGAGCCACGGCGGCCCGGCGTCGTCGGCTTGTGCTTACGAATAGCCATGTTTGAAGTTCCTCGATAGGTGTGGCCTTAGGGCGTTCAGCCCTGGCCTCCGAAGATGTCGATGGTGCCCTCGGAGAGGGTCACGATGGCGCGCTTGGTGCGGTTGCGCTGGCCCCAGCCGAAGCGGGTGCGCTTGCGCTTGCCGTCACGGTTGGCGGTGTTCACGGATGCAACCTTGACATCGAAGATGGCCTCAACAGCCTGCTTGATCTCAATCTTGTTGGCATCGGTGGCGACGAAGAAGGTGTACTGCCCCTGGTCGATCAGGCCGTAGGCCTTCTCGGAAACCACGGGAGCGATGATGACGTCGCGCGGGTCCTTGTAGGTCACGCTCACTTGGCGTCCTCCTGCTTCTTGCCGGTCTGAGCTGCCTCGACGAAGGCGTCGTAGGCGGCCTTGGTGAAGACCACGTCGTCGTTGACCAGCACGTCGTAGGTGTTGAGCTGGTTGGCGTACAGGGTGTGCACGTTGCCCAGGTTGCGCACCGACAGAGCGGCGACGTCGTCCTGACGGTCGATCACGACGAGCACGTTCTTGCGCTCGGTCAGACCGGCCAGTGCAGCCTTGGCGGCCTTGGTCGAGGGGGTGTCCCCGTCGATCAGGGAAGCCACGACGTGGATGCGATCGTGACGAGCACGGTCGGAGAGGGCGCCGCGCAGGGCAGCTGCCTTCATCTTCTTGGGGGTGCGCTGCGAGTAGTCGCGGGGCACGGGACCGTGCACGATGCCGCCACCGGTCATGTGCGGGGCGCGGATCGAACCCTGACGGGCGCGGCCGGTGCCCTTCTGCTTGAACGGCTTGCGACCTGCACCGGAAACTTCACCGCGGCGTTTGGTCTTGTGGGTGCCCTGGCGGGCAGCGGCCAGCTGAGCGACGACGACCTGGTGCATCAGCGGCACCGAGGTGCGAGCGTCGAAGATCTCGGCGGGCAGTTCCACGTTGATGGTTTCAGTTGCCATGACTTATCAGGCTCCCTTCACTGCGGTGCGGACGAGGACGACCGAACCCTTGGGGCCGGGCACGGCACCCTTGATGAGAAGCAGGGAGTTCTCGGCATCGACGCCGACGACCTTGAGGTTCATGGTCGTGTGACGGTCGTGGCCCATACGGCCTGCCATGCGCATTCCCTTGAACACGCGGGCGGCGAAGGACGCGTTGCCGATCGAACCCGGCTTGCGGTGGTTCTTGTGCTGACCGTGGGAGGCGCCCACACCGGCAAAGCCGTGGCGCTTCATGACGCCAGCGGTGCCCTTGCCCTTGGTCGTGCCCACGACGTCGACCAACTGGCCGGCCTCGAAGAGCTCAACGGAAAGTTCCTGGCCGAGCTGGTACTCGCCGGCATCGGAGGTGCGAACCTCAACGACGTGACGGCGGGGAGCAACTCCAGCCTTCTCGAAGTGGCCGGCCAGGGGCTTGGTCACCTTGCGGGGATCGATCTGGCCGTAGCCGATCTGAATGGCGGAGTAGCCATCGGTCTCGGCAGTGCGCAGCTGAGTCACAACGTTGGTGTCGGCCTGCACGACGGTGACCGGGACGAGCTTTCCGTCCTCGTCCCAGATCTGGGTCATGCCGAGCTTCTTGCCCAGGATGCCCTTCATCTGGCGTTCGTAAGTCGTAGTCATTACGTCTGCGGTCCTTATCAGAGCTTGATTTCGATGTTGACGTCGGCCGGAAGGTCGAGACGCATGAGCGAGTCAACGGCCTTCGGGGTGGGGTCGACGATGTCGATCAGCCGCTTGTGAGTGCGCATCTCGAAGTGCTCACGGCTGTCCTTGTACTTGTGCGGCGAGCGGATGACGCAGTACACGTTCTTCTCGGTCGGCAGCGGCACGGGGCCAACTACGGTCGCGCCGGCACGGGTCACCGTCTCGACGATCTTGCGGGCCGAGACGTCAATGACCTCGTGGTCATAGGACTTCAGCCGGATGCGGATTTTCTGTCCCGCCATGGCGTCGTGACTCTCTTTCTTCAAGTACTTCCCTGTGACGGAGCTCGAAGCTCCTTGTGTTCGGCACATTTTTCAGTGCCCCTTCGCGTGGACCGAATCCGGCTGTGCCGGGTTCCTCGCCCCACCGAAGCACCGGTCCCCGAACTCGGGCGTGTCGTCTATGTGCTTTGCACATGCCGAAGCCATGTTCTCGAGACGGGTTGGCTGTTCTTGGGTTCGTCCGCGACGCTCACGTGGGTTTGCCTTCCGATTCAACCGGAATCACCGCACGTGGACATGCCACGGCTTGCGAACAACAGCGTCTATCCTGCCACGCGGGCACACACGCCCGCAACCCCTGGTGTGTCCCTGTGGCAGAGGTCTCCCCCGCCACACCTTCCGGCGGCACACCCCAACGTTACGCGATCGTGATCAGCGCTGACTAGTATTAATACGTTGTCAAGTTCTACTCTGAGGGCATCCGTCCTAGTGACGGGCATCACAGGAGAAAGCATGCGACTCAAGACATGGCAACCAATCGCCGCGACCACCGTCTGTGCATTGATGGCAGCATCGCTGACACCCGCCTACGGTTCCGAGCCCCCCCTCCCGAGGAGCTCGTAGCGCAAGCAGAAGCCAATCTAGGTTTGACAGACGACATCCATGCCGACGAGACCGCAGTTCATGAACCCGGTGAATCTGCACAAATTTCGGGCACCTCAGTTGCTCTCGACGTGACTGTTGGCGCAAACGACCCAGCATCCAGCGGATCGGTGTACACATCCGACCAATTGAGCGTCGATAGCACTCGATTGGCGGCAGTGTTGAGCGACGATCGCCAGACAGCGGCGTCCTGGGACTTTGGTGCCGACATCGTCCTGGTTCCTACGGGTGACGGACGAGTGTCCATCACTGACCACGACGGCAACTTGCTGGGCGGCATTGAAGAACCCTGGGCAGTCGATGCGGCAGGCAACTCGTTAGACACTGCCTACACGATTGAGGGAACGACGCTCGTACAAGATCTGGCCACGGACGACTCCACTTCCTATCCCGTCGTAGCAGACCCTACCGTGAGGCTCTATCCAGGCTACTACCAGGTGAACTTCAACAAAAGTGAAAGCCCATCAGTGGTCGGCAGCGTCAATGGCTGTTTCGCAGTCCTGGCAAGAGCCACACATCCAGCCCTTAAAGCCCTACAGTTGGCTTGCGGTGCTCTGGGAGGTTACGGAACAGCACGTCTTGCTGGTGGACGCTGTTTGCGGATCAACGTCGCGGGTCTTCCTCCAGCCGCATGGACATGGTGGCCCTCGTACCCTCGCTGCTGAATGGAGTGCAACATGTGGATGCTGATTGGGTTCATGGGCGGAGCAGTAATTAGCCTGATTGCCCGGCCTTTCACAGGGCTCAAAGCCATGCTCATCTTGGCAATTCCGTTGGTGATCTGGTGGTTGGCCTACCTTGGTGTGCTTGGTCCAGGTATTAACAACAACAACCATGCCCAGTACATGACCACCATGCTCGGAGTGATGTTCGGAGTTGGCGTACCACAGCTGCTGGACTGGAAAGACTGGCGGCGTAACCGGAACACAAGCGCCGAAACCTGACCTGCCCCGCACATTCACTCTTGATGGTGGATACTTTGAGGGCCCCGTACCGATCTGTTCGGTGCGGGGCCCTCAGTTCTGTCCCGGGTCAGGCCCTTTCGAACCTGCGGTCCAGATCAATCAGTGAGTGATCACTTGTTGATCTTGGTGACCTTGCCGGAGCCCACGGTGCGGCCACCCTCACGGATGGCGAAGCCGAGGCCCTCTTCCATGGCGATGGGCTGGATCAGCTCAACGGTCATCTCGGTGTTGTCACCGGGCATGACCATCTCGGTGCCCTCGGGCAGGGTGATGACGCCGGTGACGTCGGTGGTTCGGAAGTAGAACTGCGGACGGTAGTTCGAGTAGAACGGGTTGTGACGGCCGCCCTCGTCCTTGGAGAGGATGTAGACGTTCGCCTCGAAGTCGGTGTGCGGGGTGATGGAACCCGGCTTGCAGACAACCTGGCCGCGCTCGACATCGTCGCGCTTGAGGCCACGCAGCAGCAGACCACAGTTCTCACCGGCCAGAGCTTCGTCCATCTGCTTGTGGAACATCTCGATACCGGTCACGGTGGTCTTCTGAACGGGGCGGATGCCCACGATCTCGACCTCGGAGTTGATCGGCAGGGTGCCACGCTCGGCACGGCCGGTCACCACGGTGCCACGACCGGTGATGGTGAAGACGTCCTCGATGGGCATCAGGAAGGGCTTGTCGGTCTCGCGGACGGGGTCCGGGATGTACTCGTCAACAGCTTCCATCAGGTCCTCAACGGACTTGACCCAGTCGGCGTCGCCTTCCAGAGCCTTCAGAGCGGAGACGCGGATGACCGGAGCCTCATCGCCGTCGAAGCCCTGGTCGGACAGCAGCTCGCGGACCTCCATCTCGACCAGGTCGAGCAG
The DNA here is from genome assembly GCF_000800955.1 of Kocuria sp. ZOR0020. Lineage (NCBI taxonomy): Bacteria > Bacillati > Actinomycetota > Actinomycetes > Micrococcales > Micrococcaceae > Kocuria > Kocuria sp. ZOR0020. The sequence goes on along the minus strand of NZ_JROX01000156.1, from coordinate 2,873 downwards.
CTCCTCGTCGTCGACCATGTCGGACTTGTTCAGAGCAACCATCAAGGTGGGCACGCCCACCTGACGGGCGAGCAGAACGTGCTCGCGGGTCTGAGCCATGGGGCCGTCGGTTGCGGCAACCACCAGGATTGCGCCGTCCATCTGGGCGGCACCGGTGATCATGTTCTTGACGTAGTCGGCGTGACCGGGGGCGTCCACGTGTGCGTAGTGACGCTTCTCGGTCTGGTACTCGATGTGCGCGATGTTGATGGTGATACCGCGCTGGCGCTCCTCAGGAGCGGAGTCGATCATGCCGAAGTCGCGCTGCTCGTTGTAGTCCGGGTACTTGTCAGCCAGGACCTTCGAGATGGCGGCCGTGAGCGTGGTCTTGCCGTGGTCGACGTGGCCGATGGTGCCGATGTTGACGTGCGGCTTGGTGCGCTCGAACTTGGCCTTCGCCATGGTTGTTCCTCCTAGAACGTGAGTGGAAACCTTGCTTGCCCGCTCGCGCAGGCAGAAGAGGCGCTGAAGCGAACAGAAACCTCTGCAAGTGTAGTCATGTGGTGGTACGTAACGAAATTGGAGATTGTGTCCCGCTGCCCACAAGCAGCGGGACACAGTCTCAGGAAGCCGGGTGGTGACCCGGGCGGCGGTTGCCCAAGACCAGCTCAGGCAACCGCTGACGGCTCATTCGCCGCGGTTCTTCTGGATGATCTCGTCGGCCACAGCCTTCGGGACCTCTGAGTAGGAGTCGAACTGCATCGAGTAGACCGCGCGACCCTGGGTCTTGGAGCGCAGATCTCCGATGTAGCCGAACATCTCGGACAGGGGCACGTTGGCCTTGACCAGCTTGACGCCGGTGACGTCCTCCATGGACTGGATCTGTCCACGGCGGGAGTTCAGGTCACCGATCACATCGCCCATGTACTCCTCCGGAGTACGGACCTCAACGGCCATGAGCGGTTCCAGCAGCACCGGGTTGGCGCGCTTGGCGCCTTCCTTGAACACCATGGAGCCGGCGATCTTGAACGCCATCTCGGAGGAGTCGACGTCGTGGTAGGCGCCGTCGATCAGCGTGGCCTTGACGCCCACGACCGGGTAACCGGCCAGCACGCCCAACTGCATGGCGTCCTGGATACCGGCATCCACGGACGGGATGTACTCGCGGGGCACGCGGCCACCGGTGATGGCGTTGCTGAACTCGTAGAGTTCCTCGGCATCCAGAGCGATCGGCTCGAAGGAGACCTGCACCTTTGCGAACTGACCGGAACCACCGGTCTGCTTCTTGTGGGTGTAGTCGACCTTCTCCACGGCCTTCTTGATGGTTTCGCGGTAGGCCACCTGGGGCTTGCCCACGTTCGCCTCGACCTTGAACTCGCGCTTCATGCGGTCCACCAGGATGTCCAGGTGGAGCTCGCCCATGCCGCCGATCTCGGTCTGCCCGGTTTCATCGTTGAGTGAAACGGTGAAGGTGGGATCCTCCGCCGAGAGCTTCTGGATGGCGGTGGACAGCTTCTCCTGGTCGCCCTTGGTCTTGGGCTCGATGGCCACGAAGATCACGGGTGCCGGGAAGGACATGGACTCGAGCACGATCGGGTTGGCGGGATCGCACAGGGTGTCACCGGTGGTGGTGTCCTTCAAACCGATGGCCGCGTAGATGTGGCCGGCCTGGATCTCCTCAACCGGGTTCTCCTTGTTGGAGTGCATCTGGAACAGCTTGCCGATGCGCTCCTTCTTGCCCTTGGTGGAGTTCAGCACCTGCTCGCCGGCCTTGGCCTTGCCCGAGTAAACACGGGTGTAGGTCAGGGTGCCGTAGAACGGGTGGGTTGCCACCTTGAACGCCAGAGCGGAGAAGGGGGAGGTCGAGCTCGCGGTGCGAGTCATGACTTCCTCTTCATCGTTCACGGCGTGACCCTGAACGTCCGGGACGTCCAGAGGGGAGGGCAGGTAGTCGATCACGGAGTCGAGCATGGGCTGCACACCGCGGTTCTTGAACGCGGAGCCGCACAGCACGGGGTAAGCCTGGGAGTTGATGGTCAGCTTGCGGATGCCGGCCTTGATCTCCTCCACGGTCAGCTCCTCACCGCCCAGGTACTTCTCCATCAGGTCGTCGTCGGCTTCGGCGACGTCCTCGACCAGCTTGTTGCGGTACTCCTCGGCACGGTCCTGAAGATCGGCGGGGATCTCCTGGATCTCGTACTTGGCGCCCATGGTGACGTCGCCCTTGGAGTCGCCCTCCCAGACGAATGCCTTCATGGTCAGCAGATCAACCACGCCGACGAAGTCGGACTCGGCGCCGATCGGCAGCTGCAGAACCAGGGGCTTGGCGCCCAGGCGGGAGATGATGGTGTCAACGGTGAAGTAGAAGTCCGCACCGAGCTTGTCCATCTTGTTGACAAAGCAGATACGGGGGACGTCGTACTTGTCAGCCTGACGCCACACGGTCTCCGACTGCGGCTCAACACCTTCCTTGCCGTCGAACACGGCTACCGCACCATCGAGCACGCGCAGCGAGCGCTCCACCTCAACGGTGAAGTCCACGTGGCCGGGGGTGTCGATGATGTTGATCTGGTTGTCGTGCCAGTAGCAAGAGGTCGCCGCGGACGTGATGGTGATGCCGCGCTCCTGCTCCTGCTCCATCCAGTCCATCGTCGAGGCGCCGTCGTGGGTCTCGCCGATCTTGTGGTTGATGCCGGTGTAGAACAGGATGCGTTCGGTGGTGGTCGTCTTGCCGGCATCGATGTGAGCCATGATGCCGATGTTGCGGACCTTTTTGAGGTCGGTAAGCACGTCAAGTGCCACGGTGAATCCCTTCTGAGGTGTGGCCGGTGGTCTGCCGTCCGTGCCGCTTTGCAGCGGTCACTGTGTGGACGGCAGACCGGGCCGATGGTACC